>DATEFR010000408.1:0-2380 GCA_035280545.1 Burkholderiaceae bacterium
GACCCGCGCCGACATCGTCGAGCGGCTGCAGCTCGAGGATGCGCGCATCTTCATCAGCAGCTTCGACCGCCCGAACATCCGCTATGCCGTCGTCGAGAAGGACGACGCGCGCAAGCAGCTGCTGCGCTTCATCCACGACGAGCACGAGGGCGATGCCGGCATCGTCTACTGCCAGTCGCGCAAGAAGGTCGAGGAAACGGCGCAGTGGCTGGTCGACGAAGGCATCGCCGCGCTGCCGTACCACGCCGGGCTCGACGCCGACGTGCGCAAGCGCCACCAGGACCGCTTCCTGCGCGAGGAAGGGCTGGTGATGGTCGCGACGATCGCCTTCGGCATGGGCATCGACAAGCCCGACGTGCGCTTCGTTGCGCACCTCGACCTGCCGAAGAACATCGAGAGCTACTACCAGGAAACCGGCCGCGGCGGCCGTGACGGCCAGCCGGCGGATGCCTGGATGGCTTACGGCCTGGCAGACGTCGTCAACCAGCGCCGCATGATCGACGAGAGCCCGGCCGGCGAGGAGTTCAAGCGCGCCCAGCGCGGCAAGCTCGATGCGCTGCTCGCGCTGGCCGAGGCGTACGACTGCCGGCGCGTGCGCCTGCTCGGCTACTTCGGCGAGGCGAGCGCGCCCTGCGCCGCGTACCAGAACGCGTGCGACAACTGCCTGAACCCACCGGCCACCTGGGACGCGACCGAAGCCGCACGCAAGGCGCTCTCGTGCATCTACCGCTTCCACCAGCACCGCGGCCAGCGTTTCGGCGCCGGCCATCTGATCGACGTGCTGCGCGGCAAGACCACCGACAAGGTGACGCAGTACGGCCACACGCAGCTCTCGACCTTCGGCATCGGTGCCGACCTCGGCGAGACGCAGTGGCGCGCCGTGCTGCGGCAGTTGATCGCGCTCGGCCACCTGCGCACCGAAGGCGAATACAACACGCTCGAGCTGACCGCTTCGGCGCGCGACGTGCTGCGCGGCGAGGTGCCGCTGCTGCTGCGCCAGCCGAGCGAGACGAAGCGGGCGAAGACCAGCCGCGGGCGCGCCAAGGACAAAGCGCCGCCGCTGCCGCTGGACGCCGCCGGCCTCGAACGCTTCGCGGCGTTGAAGGCCTGGCGTGCCGAGGTCGCGCGCGAGCACAACCTGCCGGCCTACGTGGTGTTCCACGACGCCACGCTGGCCGAGATGGCGCAGGCGCATCCGGACTCGCTGGAAGCGCTCGCGCAGATCAGCGGCGTCGGCGCGAAGAAGCTCGAGGCGTACGGGCGCGAGATCCTGCGCGTGCTGCAGGGCTGACCGCGTTCACCCGTTCACCCCGTCCGCCCGCGCCGGCCGTATCAGCCTCGTGCCGATGTCCGCACTGCCCGCCGAATCCAGCGACGAACCCGGTGACGACGCGTTGATGACCGCCTATGCCGGCGGCGACGCTGCCGCCTTCGAACGCCTCTACGCACGCCACGAGCGCGCGCTGTACCGCTATGTGCGCCGCGTGCTCGGCAGCGCACTCGCGGGCCAGGTCGACGAAGTCTTCCAGGACACCTGGCTGCGCGTCGTGCAGGCACGCGCGCGCTGGCAGCCGCAGGGCGCGAGCTTTCGGACCTGGCTGTTCACGCTCGCGCACCATCGCGCGATCGACCTGCTGCGCCGGGGTGGCCGCGAGATCTCGCTCGATGCCTACGACCGCGACGACAGCGGCGAGCCGTGGCAGCCCGACGCAACGGCCTGGCAGCACTGGCCGGCACCGGCCAGCGCCGCGCCGCAAGGCGACGAGATCGCGTTCTGGCGGCGCGCCGGCGAGCGGCTGCTCGGCTGCCTGGACCAGCTGCCGCTGCCGCAGCGCAGCGCCTTCCTGCTGCATCACGAAGACGGCCTGGCGCTCGCCGACGTCGCGCAGGCGCTCGAGGTCGGGTTCGAAACCGCGAAGACCCGGTTGCGGTATGCGATGAGCAAGCTGCGCACCTGCATGGGAGCGTACCTCGCGCCGCTGGCCGACGGAGGCTCTCGATGACGGCCCCGCGCGACAGCAACGCCGATCCGCGCGAGGACCTGCCGCGCGACGCCTGGCTGCGCGAAGCGCTGCGCCATGCGCCGGATGCCGATGCGGCGCCGCCGGCGGCGTTGCGCGATGCGATCCTGCGGCAGGCGCGTGCCGCGGCCACCATCGCGGCGCCACGCAACGCGTCGTCTTCGCCGACCGGCTGGCGGCGTCGGCTGGCTGAGGTCTGGTCGTGGCTCACCGGTCCGCGCGTGGCCGCCGGCTTCGCGAGCCTGATGGTCGCGACCGTGGTCGGACTGATGTGGTGGGACCGGCCGATCGACGAGGGGTTGCGCCGGCCGGTCGAGCCACACGCGCCCGTCACGACGGCAACGCGCCCGCCGGCCGCG
>DATEFR010000409.1:0-5162 GCA_035280545.1 Burkholderiaceae bacterium
CGACGCCGTGGAGGCCGCACCGCGCCGCTCGCGGCTGCGCCGCTTCCTCACCCGCCACGAACGTCAGCTCTGGGTCACCGGGATCGCGCTGCTGCTGGTCGGCGGCCTCGCGCTGAACGCCTCGACCGCGCCGAAGACACCAGCGCTGACAATGAAACAAATCGATGCGGCGATGCGCAAGTCGATCGAGGAGAAGCCGCTGGCCTCGGCGGCCGCGAGAGCCTACGACGCCGTGATCCCCTCGGTCGTGCGCGTCGTCGGGCTGATGACCGAGGGCGACGACGGCAGCGACATCAAGGACGACGCGAAGAACGGCAAGGCGCCCGTCGAGCGCGGCATCGGCACCGGCGTCGTCATCATCGACAACGGCACCATCCTGACCAACCTGCATGTCGTCAATGGGGCCAAACGCATACGCGTCAGCTTCATGGACGGCACCGAGTCGGACGCGCAGCTGCTCAGCGTGCAGCCCGAGAACGACCTCGCGGTACTGCGCGCGCGCAGCATCCCCGACGACCTGCAAGCCGCGACGATGCGCTCGACCGGCGACCTCGCGCCCGGCGACCGGGTGATCGCGGTCGGGTTCCCGTTCGGGATCGGGCCGTCGGTGTCCGAGGGCGTGGTCTCGGGGCTGAAGCGCGAGTTCCGCTCGCCCGAGGGGCAGCAGACCTTGTCCAACCTGATCCAGTTCGACGCGGCCGCGAACCCCGGCAATTCGGGCGGTCCGCTCGTGACGATGGACGGCGAGGTCGTCGGCATCGTCACCGCGATCCTGAACCCGTCGCGCCAGCGCGTCTTCATCGGCATCGGATTTGCTGTACCGATCGAGAACGCGGCAGCGGCAGCCGGCATGCCGCCGTTCTGAGCGTCGCCGATCGAAAGAATCTTGTCGAACCTTTGCGCCAGCAACCTTCTATGGACACTCCAAGCAGCAGCACCAGCGCCCAGGCCGCGACCCTGATGGAGCAGATCCTCTACGAGGTCAAGCGCATCGTCGTCGGGCAGGACCACTTCCTCGAGCGCGTGATGGTCGCGCTGCTGGCGCAGGGGCACCTGCTGGTCGAAGGCGTGCCCGGGCTGGCGAAGACGCTGACCGTGAAGACGCTCGCGCAGACGCTGCGCGGCAGCTTCAAGCGCATCCAGTTCACGCCCGACCTGGTGCCGGCCGACCTGGTCGGCACGCGCATCTACAACCCGCGCACCGGCGATTTCTCGACCTCGCTGGGCCCGGTGTTCGCGAACCTGCTGCTCGCCGATGAGATCAATCGTGCGCCAGCCAAGGTACAGAGTGCGCTGTTGGAGGTGATGCAGGAGCGCCAGGTCACGATCGCCGGGGAGACCCACAAGGTGCCGGAGCCGTTCCTCGTGATGGCGACGCAGAACCCGATCGAGACCGAAGGCACCTACCCGCTGCCGGAGGCGCAGGTCGACCGCTTCATGATGAAGGTGCTGGTCGACTACCCGAGCGAGGACGAGGAGTTCGTGATCGCGCAGCGTGTGACCGGCGCGGCCACCACGGTGAGCGCGGTCGCGAGCATGAGCCAGCTCGGCGAGCTGCAACAGGAGTGCCGCAAGGTTTACGTGGACCCGTCGCTGATGCAGTACGCGGTCAAGCTGGTCAGCGCGACGCGCCGCCCCGATCGCTACGAGCTCGGCGACATCGCGAAGTACCTGACCTACGGCGCGAGCCCGCGCGCGACCATCGGCCTGATCGAAGGGGCGCGGGCACTGGCGTTCATGCGCGGGCGCGGCTATGCGTTGCCCGAGGACATGACCGGCCTGGTCGCCGACGTGTTCCGGCATCGCCTCGTGCTCTCGTACGAAGCGCTGGCCGACGGGCTGACCGCCGATCAGCTCGTGCAGCGCGTGATGAAGCGCATCCCGGTGCCGGACAAGCCGCTCGCGCCCAACGCCGGCGGTTGAGCCGCAACCGAATTCGAGACGCGATCATGGAAACGCCCGCCCCGGCCCGCGAATCCGCCGACGCACTGCTGAGGCATCTCGAGTGGACCGTGATCCGCCGCCTCGACGGCCTGCTGCAGGGCGACTACCGCACGCTATGGCGCGGCGCCGGCCTCGACCTGGCGGACCTGCGCGAATACCAGCACCACGACGACGTGCGCCACATCGACTGGAACGTCACCGCGCGGCTGCAGCAGCCCTACGTGCGCCAGTTCACCGAGGATCGCGAGCTCGGTGCGTGGTTCCTGCTGGACCTGTCCGCGAGCGTCGACTTCGGCTCGAACCAGACCACCAAGCGCCGCGTCGCGCGCGAGTTCGTCGCGGTGCTGGCGCGGCTGCTGACGCGCCACGGCAACCGCGTGGGCGCGCTGCTGTACGGCAATGCGGTCGACACGATGGTCCCGGCGCGCAGCGGCCGCCAGCATGTGCTGGAACTGCTGCAGCGCATGGAGTGCCGGCCCGAGGAGACCGCGCCGGGCGCCACCCAGCTGCGCGAGCTGCTGCATGCGGCGCACAACGTCGTGCGCCGGCGCAGCACCGTGTTCGTCGTCTCCGACTTCATCAGCGCGCCCGGCTGGGAAAAGGCGCTGGCGCAGCTCGCGCTGCGCCACGACGTGACCGCGGTGCGGCTGTCGGACCCGCTCGAGACCGATCTGCCCGACCTCGGCCTGATCACGATGCGCGATGCCGAAACCGGCGAGCAGATCGTCGTCGACACGCACGACAAAGGCTTTCGCAAGCGCTTCGCCGCGGCCGCGCGCCAGCGCGAGGAAGCCCTGCTCGCGGCGCTGGCCCACGCCGGCGTCGACACCCTCGAGCTGGGCACCGACGACGATTTGCTGGTGGCGGTGCTGCGCTTCGCCGAGCTGCGCAAGCAGCGCAGCCGGCTCGCCAACTGGAGCGGCCAGCCGACGCGCTCCGGCGGCGTCGGCTCGCACCTGTCGGCGCTGGCAGCGAACTGAGCGGAGGATGAGGTGGTGACGACGACGCTGGCCTCGTGGACGAGCCTCCTGACGTTCCTGTGGCCCGAGCTGCTGTGGGGCCTGCTCGCGGTGCCGGTGCTGATCGTCCTGTACGTCTGGCTGCTGCGGCGGCGCAAGAAGACCTCGCTGCGCTACGCCAGCCTCAGCCTCGTGAAACAGGCGCTGGGCCGGCGCGGCGCATGGCGCCGGCATCTGCCGCCGGCGCTGCTGCTGACCGCGATCACCGCGCTGCTGCTCGCGGCGGCGCGACCGGCCGCGGTGATCCGGCTGCCGTCGCAGCAGGAGACCATCGTGCTGGCGATGGATGTCTCCGGCAGCATGCGCGCAACCGACGTGCAGCCCGATCGCATCACCGCCGCGCAGAACGCCGCCAAGGCTTTCGTCGCCGAGCTGCCGCGCAGCGTGCGCGTCGCGGTCGTCTCGTTCGCCGGCACCGCCGCGGTCGTGCAGGCACCGACCTTCAGCCGCGACGATGTCTACGCCGCGATCGACCGCTTCCAGTTGCAGCGCGGCACCGCGATCGGCAGCGGCATCGTGCTGTCGCTCGCCACGCTGTTCCCCGACGCCGGCATCGACCTCTCGCAGATCACCGGCCAGCGCAACATGCCGCCGGGGCCGAACGACAAACCCAGGCCCGAGTTCACGCCGGTCACGCCGGGCAGCTACTCGTCGGCCGCGATCATCCTGTTGACCGATGGCCAGCGCACGACCGGCCCCGACCCGATGGAAGCCGCGAAGATGGCCGCCGACCGCGGTGTGCGCGTCTACACGGTGGGCATCGGCACCAAGGAAGGCGAAACCATCGGCTTCGAAGGCTGGAGCATGCGCGTGCGGCTCGACGAGGACACGCTCAAGGGCATCGCCAGCGTCACCCGCGCCGACTACTTCTACGCCGGCACCGCGGCCGATCTGAAAACGGTGTATCAGGGCTTGTCGAGCCGGCTCGTCGTCGAGAAGAAGGAGACCGAGATCAGCGCGCTGTTCGCGCTGCTCGGTGCGCTGCTCACGGTGCTGGCAGCCGCGCTCTCGGTCTGGTGGTTCGGCCGCGTCGCCTGACGCGTTCGCCGACGTCGCCTGACACCATCGCAACGCCTCGCAAAAGGCCTCGCGTCCGACCGGACAGAGGCCTAACATGAGTTCGCCTGCCCCGGCATACCGCCGGGTGGCCACCATTATTTCAAGCGGAGGCAGATATGAGTTTTCTACCTGGCAAGTTCGTCTGGTTCGAGCACGCGAGCACCGACCCCGCGGCTGCGCGCAAGTTCTACGAGCCGCTGTTCGGCTGGCACGTCGAGAACATGGCGATGGGTGACCAGCAGTACCCGATGATCATGAACGGCGCCGACGGCATCGGCGGCTTCTTCCGCAGCGACGACGCGAAAAGCGGCGCGCGCTGGGTTTCGTATGTCTCGGTGCCGGATGTCGACAAGACCTATGCCGCGGCGCTGGCCGCCGGCGCGAAGAGCGAGTCGGCGCCCGTCGACTACGGCCCGGTCGGCCGCGGCGCCGCGATCGTCGACCCGACCGGCGCGCGCATCTCGCTGTGGAAGAGCGCCCAGGAAGACCGGCCCGACCCCGAGAACGAGCCGTTCGGAAGCTGGGTCTGGAACGAGCTGTACACGTCGAATGTCGACACGGCCCTCGCCTTCTACAAGAAGCTGATCGGCTACACGGTCGAGTCCATGGACATGGGCGAGCAGGGCACCTACCACGTGCTGCGCACGGCCGGTGATCGCGGCCGGGGCGGCGTGATGAAGTCGCCCGACGCGAAGATGCCGACCCAGTGGGTGCCGTATGTGCACGTGGCCGACTGCGACGCGACGCTCGCGAAAGCCAAGCAGCTTGGCGCCAACGTCTGCATGGAGGGCACCGACATCCCCGACGTCGGCCGCATCGGCATGCTGATCGACCCGCAGGGCGCGACGATCGCGGTGATCAAGACGGCGCCGCGGCAGAAGAAGTAGCGGATATGCCGCTGATGACGGACGATGCGGGCTCGAGGCTTGCGTCGTTCGCCGTCTGATGCGCTAGTCGCCGATCGCGGGATCACGACTCTGATGGAAGCATGAGAGCACACTGACCGTCCCGCCCTCGACGACGTAGAACAGCGAGTAAGGGAACCGCCGCAGGCCAGCACGGCGAATCTCCGCCTCGACGCGAGGATAGAGAAGCGGATTGAGGCGGATGAAGTATTCGATGCGCGCCAATTCATTGAGG
>DATEFR010000410.1:0-2415 GCA_035280545.1 Burkholderiaceae bacterium
ACGAGTCCCGGCAGCAGGCCGCCGGTAAAGAGCGCGGATATCGACACGCCCGTCACCGAGCCGATCGTGATCAGCACGATGGAAGGCGGCACGGTTTCCGTCTGCGCGCCCGTCGCCGACAGCAACGCGACAAGCTCGCCCGGCTTTTCGCCGCGCTTCTTCATCTCGGGAAAGAGAATCGGCGCCACGGCGGCCATGTCCGCGGCCTTCGAACCGGAGATGCCCGAGATCAGATACATCGCGCCGACCAGCACGTACGACAAGCCGCCGCGCACGTGACCGAGCAAGGACGCGAGGAAGTTGATCATCGCGCGCGCCATGCCGGTCATTTCGATCAGCAGGCCGAGGAAGATGAACATCGGCACCGCGAGCAGCAGCAGTTGCGACATGCCTTCGTCCATGCGGCTCACGACGATTTCGAGCGGCATCGACGTGGACAGCGACAGATACGAAAACACCGCGAGCCCGAACGAGAACGCGATGGGCATGCCCGAGAGCACCGTGAATCCGACCACGCCGACGAAGAAGATCAGCAGGTTCAGGCGGCCCAGGTCCTGGAACACGCTGCGCCCCAGCGCGAAGGCGACGACGACCAGCGCCACGATCGCGGCGGCGCGGGCGCCGGTCCGCCACGTCGCGTCGCTCAACAGGCGCAGCACCGAGACCACCAGCATCAGCGCGATGCCGACCGGCAGCGCCGCCGCGCGCCACGCGTTGGAGATCTCCAGCGCCGGCGTCGTGATGAAGCGCTCCTCGGCCGCGTACTCCCAGGCCGGCCCTATCAGCATCGCGAGGAGGGCGAGCGCCGCGCAGAGGCAGATCGCCTCGAACAGCTCGCGCCGCGGCGGCGCCAGCTTGGACAGCAGCGCCGTCATGCGCATGTGCTCGCCGCGGCGCAGCGCGATCACCGCGCCCAGCATCGCGAGCCAGATGAACAGCATAGACGCGAGCTCGTCCGACCACACGAGCGGCTTGTGGAACACGAAGCGAGCGACGACCCCGGCGAGCAGCACCACGATGTCACCGAGCACGAGCAGGGCCGCCAGGCCCTCGACCAGCGAGCCGAGCCGCCCGTCGAGGCGGGCGATCGGCGAAGTCGCCGCGGCGGCCGATGGGCGCGGTTCGAGCGGCGACATGCTCGCCTGCGGCCCGGCCGCAGAACTCACGAAAGCTTCCCGGTCGCGCGCTCCAGGATGGCCCACGCCTCGTCGCCGTACTTGCCCTTCCATTCACCGTAGAAGCCGGCCTTGCGCAGCTGGTCGCGGAATGCCGCGGTGTCCGGCTGGTTGAACGCCATGCCCTTGGCCGCGAGGTCCTTCTGCAGCCCGTCGTTCAGCTCCGCAACGTCGGCGCGTTCCTTGAGGCCGGCGGCGTTGATGTGCTTGGCGACGATCGTCTGCAGCTCGGGCGGCAGCTTCTCCCAGGCGCGGCGGTTGGCGAGGAACCAGAAGCCGTCCCACATGTGATTCGTCAGCGAGCAGTACTTCTGCACTTCGAACAGCTTGGCCGTCGAGATGATCGCGAGCGGGTTTTCCTGGCCGTCGACGATCTTGGTCTGCAGCGCCGAATAGACCTCGGCGAAGTTGATCGAGGCCGGCGCCGCGTCCAGCGCCTTGAACATCGAGGTCCACAGCGGCGACACCGGAACGCGGATCTTGAAGCCCTTCAGGTCGGCCGGCGTAGCGATCGGCTTGGACGACGAGGTGATCTGGCGGAAGCCGTTGTCCCAGATGCGCTCCATAGGCACGATGCCGGCCTTCGTGATCTGCGCACGCACGTAGGCGCCGAGCTCGCCGTCCATCGCCTTCCAGACGCTCGCGTAGTCGCGGAACGCAAAGCCGATGCCGCTGATCGACGCCGCCGGCACCAGCGTCGACAGGATCAGGCCGGACAACGTGAAGAACTCGACGCCGCCGCTGCGCAGCTGGCTCAGCACGTCGGTATCGGAGCCGAGCTGGTTGTTCGGAAAGACCTGCAGGTCCACCCGGCCGTTGGTCTCCGCGCGGATGGCGTCCGCCATCTCCTTCGCGCGGATGTTCATCGGGTGCGTGACCGGCAGGTTGTTCGCGTACTTGTAGGTGAACTCGGCCTTCTGCGCGAAGGCGCGCGGCATCGCGATCGCGGCGCCCGCGGCGGCCGCGCTGCGCAGGATGGTGCGGCGGGCCGCGCTCACGGGGGTGGTTCTCATCGTGGTCGTCTCCTGTGTGAATGGAATTCTGGAACGCAGCCCGATCACGACTGCGCTGGCGTGGCCTCGGCGATACGCCGGCGCAGCGTCGGCAGGCCGACGCCGGCGGCGTCGAACCCGCCGTCGACGGCGATCACCTGGCCATTGATGAAGCTCGCGGCGTCGCTGCACAGATAGCCCACCACCGCGGCCATCTCGTCGGTGGTGCCGTAGCGGGCTAGCGGGAT
>DATEFR010000411.1:0-5007 GCA_035280545.1 Burkholderiaceae bacterium
CGGCTGCAGACGAAGTTGCCGGAGCCCTGCCGGCTGACCAGCAGCCCTTCGGCGACCAGCCCTTCGATTGCGCGGCGCACCGTGATGCGCGAGACCGCGAAGTCCTCGGCGAGCTGGCGCTCCGACGGCAGTGCGTCGTCGGGCCCGAGCACGCGCGTCTCGATCGCCTCGCGCACGACCCGCTGGAGCTGCTGGTACAGCGGCTGGGCGTCGGCGGGGTCCAGCGGCCGTGCGAAGCCCGTGGGGGTGCTGCTCATGCGGTCGGCCTCGATTCACGGGTTCTGGTGATCCCCTCGGGACAATACCAATTGAAGATGACAAGAAGACCGCTCTGCGCACGGTCCTTGCTAGTCGGGTTTTCAGTCTTCACGCGGGTGCACCGAAGTTGATCTCGGGAAAAGAAGCGATTGCTTTTTTCACACATTGGTAGCATAGTGGCCTGTAGTGGTAATGTACTGGTACGCAACCAGCGCCGCGACCACCGGCAGTTCCCTACAACAGGTTCTCTCACCATTCCAACCGACAGAGGCAACCATGAACGTCAAACGGACTCCCATCGCATCGGCGGTCGCGCTCGCCCTGGCGGGCGCTGGCGCGATGCTACCGGCCCACGCGCAACAGGCGCCGGCCGCCCCTGCGCCCGCGGCTTCGGCAGCGGCGCCCGCGCCGGCCGCTGCATCGGCTCCGGCATCCAAGTCGTCTCAGCAATTGGAATCGGTCACCGTGACCGGCATTCGCGCGTCGCTCGAACAATCGTTGAACGTCAAGCGCAACGCCGATACGCGGGTCGAGGTCATCACCGCCGAGGACATCGGCAAGATGCCCGACAAGAACGTGGCCGATTCGCTGCAGCGTGTGCCGGGCGTGACGATCAGCTCGGCCGGCGCGAACGAAGGCGGCTTCGACGAGAACGACCGCGTGTCGATGCGCGGCACGAGCCCGAGCCTGACGCAGACGCTGATCAACGGGCACAACGTCGCCTCGGGCGACTGGTTCATCCTGAACCAGACCGGCACGGTCGGCCGCAGTGTCAGCTACACGCTGCTGCCGTCGGAGCTGGTCAAGCGCGTCACCGTGCACAAGAGCTCGCAGGCCAGCGACCTCGAGGGCGGGGTGGTGGGCACGGTCAACATCGAGACGTTCAAGCCGCTGGACTTCAAGAAGGCTTTGACGTTCGAAGGCTCGGTTGGCGCGGTCTACGCGTCGCAGCCGAACAAGACCGACCCGCAGCTCAGCGGGCTGGTCAACTGGAAGAACGAAACCGGGACGCTCGGCGTGATGGTGCAGGCGTTCTCGGAGACGCGGCACCTGCGCCGCGATGGGCAGGAACTGCTGGGCTACGAGAAGATCGCGCCGGGCAGCAAGATCGCGCAGTCGAACCCCGACCTGTCGGGTGTCTGGTATCCGACCATGATCGGTTCGGCGCTGTTCGAGCAGAAGCGCGAGCGCACCGGTGGGCTGGTCGACGTGCAGATCAAGCCGAGCAACGACCTGATGTTCGACCTGTCGGGCTTCGCGTCGGAGATGAAGGCGGCGAACTACAACCGCAACTACCTGCTTTGGAACACGCACTTCATCGCGCAAGGTGCGGGTCAGGCGCCTGATCCGGGATACGTGGTGCGCAATGGCACGTTGGTGTCCGCGAATTTCACGCCGGTCGCCGGCACGCAATACGGCGTCTACGACCAGATCTCGCGGCCCGATGCGAAGGCCGATTCGAGCTTCCTGAACCTCGACGGCCTGTGGCGCGCCTCGGACAAGCTGACGTTCACGAGCAAGCTCGGCACGTCGCTGGGCCATGGCAAGACGCCGACGCAGGACGTCGCCGAGTGGAACACCGGCGTCGGCAGCGGCGGCGGCTACTCGCTGCATGGCGTCGGCGCGGCCGACTGGAATCTCGGCAGCGCCAACAACGGGAGCCCGGCCGGCGTGCCGTTGGGCTGGATCTTCGGCGACCAGAACGTCAATGTGAAGGACAAGGAGAACTGGGCGCAGATCGACGGCGAGTACCAGCTCGAGGCCGGCGTGCTGACGAGCCTGAAGTTCGGCGCGCGGTTCAACGACCACAAGCGCAGCTCGGACGGCGTGATCGGGCAAGGTCCGCTCGGCTGCTGCGACTCGACCAACCCCAACTCGCCGTTCAACCCGGTCAACTTCCCGAGCGGCTACCAGAACTATCCGGGCAACTTCGGCAGCGGGTTGGGCGGCAGCTTCCCGCGCAATGTCTGGTACTACACACCGGAGCAACTCGCCGCGTTCAATGCGAAGTACGCCAACCGGGCGAGCGACGGCACGCGCGAAGACTGGGCCTCGGAGTTCGCGCTGAAGGAGCGCAACCTCGCGACCTACGTGCAGGGCAACCTCGAAGGCCAGGGCTGGCGCGGCAACGTTGGTCTGCGCGTGGTGCAGACCAAGGAGAAGGTGACCAACAATGTGTCGGCCGACCCGACCCAGCCAGGCGCGATCACGACATCGGCGTTCGGGCCGTTCGTCCCGGTTACGGTCCAGCACACCTATACCGACGTGCTGCCGAGTGCGAACCTGACGGTGGACCTGCGCAAGGATCTGCTGGCGCGCTTCGCGGTGTCGCGCACGATGACGCGGCCCGACTATTCGGCACTGGCCGGTTCGGTCTCGCTGAGCCCGGACACACTGTCGGGCACCGGCGGCAACCCCGACCTGAAGCCGATCCGCTCGACCAACGTCGACGCGACGCTCGAGTGGTACTTTGCGCCCAAGGCGCTGGTATCGGCGAGTGTGTTCTACATGGACCTCTCGAGCTACGTCGGCTATGGCCAGGTCACGAAGACGTTCCTGACGTTCGACCAGGCGCATCCGGCCGGCGTCCCGCAGGACTACGTGCTGACCGTGCCGGTCAACACCAGCGGCAAGGTCAAAGGCTTCGAGCTGGCGTACCAGCAGCCGCTTGGCGCGAACTTCGGCTTCGACGTGAACTACACCTATGCCGATGCGAAGGAGTCGAACGACTCGCCGCTCGTGGGCGCTTCGCGGAACACCTACAACCTGGGCGTGTACTTCGAGAACGACCGTTTCAACGCGCGGGTGGCCTACAACTACCGCTCCGCGTTCTTCAGCGGGCTGGACCGCAGCACGGCGTTCTATCAGGCGGCGGTGGACAACGTCGCGGCATCGCTGGGCTACAAGATCAGCGAAAACGTCATGATCACGTTCGATGCGCACAACCTGAACAACGCGAAGCTGAAGTACTACGCGCTGAACGAGGATCAGCCGCGCTCGATCTACCAGAGCGGCCGACAGTACTACCTGAACGCGCGCTTCAAGTTCTGACGCATCGGTCTCGACTTCCTGAGGGTTGGGGCGAAGCGCGCAGCGGCTTCGCCCCTTTTTGCGAGCTGACACGAATGGAGCGAAGAAGAAGGGTGCGGGTGCCGGTCGCCGCGGCGCTCGTCGCGTTGCTGGCGTCTTGTGCGGCGGGGCCGCGTCCGCCGGCGTTCGTCCACGGTCCCTACAAGGACGTGACGATTGCGTTCGACCCGCAGACGAGTCTGCTGGCCACCGAGGTGGCGGGCCGCCGCCAACCGGTGACCGAGGTGCTGCGCCCCGGCGCGACGCTGACCTGGGGTTTTGCCAACGGCGAATGCGGCGCCGAGGCGCTGAGCGGGCTGGACGCGGCAGCGGTCGCGGCGGCGAACGTCGCGGCGTTCAACCGGGCCGGCATCGGTTACATCGTCTCGACCGGCGGCGAGGCCGGCGTGTTCACCTGCGGCTCGGACGATGGGATGGAGGCGTTCATCGCGCGGTATGCGTCGCCACGGCTGGTCGGCTTCGATTTCGACATCGAGGGCAAACAGACGCCCGAGATGGTTGAGGCGCTGGTGCGCCGGATCGCCGTCGCGCAACGCCGCCATCCGCAACTGCGCTTCAGCTTCACGCTGGCGACGCAGGCCGCGAGCGACGGTTCGCGCGCCGGGCTCAACGCGCTCGGGCAGCGGGTGCTCGCCGCGATCCGCGCGCAGGGGCTGGCCGCATACACGATCAACCTGATGGTGATGGACTACGGGCCGCCGGCCGCGGCGAACTGCGTGGTCGGCCGCGGCGTCTGCGACATGGGCCGCTCGGCGATCCAGGCGGTCGACAGCCTGCACACGCTGCACGGGGTGCCGTATGCGCAGATCGAGCTGACCGCGATGCTGGGCGGCAACGACGTGGCCGACAACGATACGCTGCCGGAAGATGCGAAAGTGATTGCACGCTACGCCAAGGAGAAAGGGCTGGCGGGGATTCACTTCTGGTCGCTGGATCGTGATCGGCCGTGTCCGCGGCCGGCCAGCGGCGCGTCGCCGCTGTGCAGCGGGCTGGAGCGCGTGCCGGCGCTCGCCTATTCGGCGGCTTTCGACCCAGCGCAGCGCTAGGGCGTCAGCCTAGGCGACTGTCGCGAACCGCTGCTATACTCTACGGTTCGCCTCGGAGGGGTGGCCGAGTGGTTAATGGCAGCAGACTGTAAATCTGCCCTCTTTGAGTACGCTGGTTCGAATCCAGCCCCCTCCACCAGGCGCGACGCGGTTTTCGTGCTCCCGAGCGGGAGTAGTTCAATGGTAGAACCCTAGCCTTCCAAGCTAATGACGCGGGTTCGATTCCCGTCTCCCGCTCCAACACGTACGCTCGCGGCTATCGGTTCGGCACAGGCTTGGTCATCCGGGTGGCCAAGCCTGTGCTGATGCGACGGGCTCTCGCTCTCGAACCGGGGCGAGGGTCGCGTTGTGCAGGCCCATGTGGCTCAGTGGTAGAGCACTCCCTTGGTAAGGGAGAGGTCGCGCGTTCGATCCGCGCCATGGGCACCAGGTTTGTTTGGGTTCAACATTCTTCGTCGCCGAGGAGCGAAAGATGGCAAAAGGCAAATTCGAACGTACGAAGCCGCACGTGAACGTGGGGACGATCGGGCACGTGGACCACGGCAAGACGACATTGACGGCGGCGATCACGACGATCCTGGCGAGCAAGTTCGGAGGCGAAGCGAAGGCGTAC
>DATEFR010000412.1:0-2571 GCA_035280545.1 Burkholderiaceae bacterium
CTGGACTTCGTGCCGATCCAGACCGAGCGTTACTTCCTGCTGTGCGACGAGCGCTCGCTGGAAACGCCCGACGTGCAGAAGACCCTCGCGATCGTGCGCAGCGACGCGTTCAGGACCGCGGTCGACCGGCTGCCCGGCTACCAGGCGACCGACGCCGGCGCCGTGCTCGAGCTGGGCCAGGCCTTCGAGTCGCTGGCCCCGCCTGCGCCGCCGGTCGGCAAGCGCGCGACGCGGGCCCGCCGCACCGCCGCCGCTTGACGACGCCCCGTCGTCAGATCGAGTAACCGAGCAGCATCGCGACGCCAGCCTGCTTGTTCGGGCGCGCGAAGCTGTCGCGCGTCAGGCGGCCCATCTTGATCGTCAGCGTGTCGGTCTTGAACCACTTGTCGTACAGCGCGTTGATCTCGCCGCTCGCATAGAGGCGCGCGAGGCTGCGGTCTATCGCGGCGAGCAGCGCGGTATCGCCCTTGCGCACCATCACCGCATAAGGCTCGACCGACAGCGCGAGGTTGCTGACGGCCAGCGTGTCTAGGGCCTTGTCGGTCGACGCGAGGCCCAGCAGCAACGAGTCGTCCTGCGGGAACGCGCGTGCCTTGCCTTCCTTCAGCGCCTTGTACGCGTCGCCGTTGTTGTCATAGGTCGTGAGCTGCGCGCCCTGCAGCTCGCCGCCGGCGAGCTGCCGGAACAGCTTCTCGGAGGTCGTGCCCTTGCTCAGCGCGACGGGCAGGCCGTCCAGGTCCTTGACCGACTCGACCTTCACGTCCTTGTTCGTCAGCACGCGCATCGCGGCGACGAAATAGGTGTAGCTGAAGTCGACCTTCTCCTGGCGCGCCACCGTGTTGGTGGTCGAGCCGCATTCCATGTCGATCTCGCCGGCCAGCAGCTTCGGAATGCGCTCGGGCCCGGTGACGAGCTTGTACTGGACCTTGATGTCGGGCAGCTTGAGCTCGCGCTTGATTTCCTCGACCGCGTTCAGGCACAGGTCCACCGAATAACCGACCGACTGCTTCTGCGCATTGACGAACGAAAACGGCCGCGCCGCCTCGCGCACGCCCATCACGATCGTGCGCGTCTCGCGGATCTTGCTCATCGTGTCGCCGGCGGCATGGGCAGGAAGCGCGGCCAACGCAGCCGCGAACGACGCGGCGAGCGGGAACATCATCAGGGCGCGCAACGTGCGCGCGGGAGAGGCGGACATGAACGGGGGACTCCAACGAATGTTTTTTGAATCGGCTCGCCTGCGGGTTCGGCGACCTCGGGTCGAATTGTGCGTCGAGTCCGGGATTTCCCTGGCGCAAGCCCGCTGCGCCGGGCACAACCACGGCACTAGTACCGCATTTTTTGCGCCGGCTGTGGGATGCGGAACACCCTAGTGGCGCAGGTCCGCGTACATGGCCAACTCGGCCAGGTCGTGCCGCAACATCCCGTCGGGGCACCACACGTCGACCCGCGGCGCTGCGTCACCGCCCTCCTGCAGGTCGAGCAGGCCCAGCCCGACGATCTTCTCGCCGACGCGCGGCTGCATCGCATCGGGCAGCACGAACCCGGTCGACGGCAGCCAGACGTGGCGCACGCCGCTCGCATGATCGCGCCAATCCAGAAACTGGTGGGTATGCCCCGAGAGGACCAGGCGCAGCGTGCCGCCCAGCGGGCCTTCGATCAGCCGCCGGCTCGCGGCATCGTCGACGTAACGACCTCGGGTGCGGCTGCGCTCGGCGGCGCTGGGCCGCAGCAGCGGGCGATGCAGCAGCAGGACGCGATGCATCGCTCCGTCATGGTCGGCAGCGTCGGCCGGCAGCGCCTCGAGCCAGCGCCATTGCACAGCCTCTTCCGCCGTGTCGGTCGCGAACAGCTGCGCGTTCAGCCCGATCAGCTCCCAGCGACCGGCGCGCACGGCCCAGCGATCGGCGCCGAACGCACGCTCATAGGCCCCGCGCAGGCCGCGATCCAGCGGCGCTTCGCCCGAGCCGTCGCCCACGTCGTGGTTGCCGGGGATGCAGCGCAGCGGCGTCGGCCAGCCGCGCAACAGCTCGGCCGCGAAGGCTATCTCGTCGGGGTGGGATTGGCCATCGGTCGTGATGTCGCCGAGGTGGACGGTGAGATCCACGCCCAGCCGCGCCACGGCATCGGCCGCGGCCTGCCAGTTGCGGACGCACTCCGGCGCGCGCGCCGAGAGGTGGCTGTCGGTGACGATCGCGATGCGCATGGCGTGCCGCATGGCCCGCACCTGTGCGCGGGCGCCCCAGCCGTCACACTAGGCCGGGCGCATGACAGCGCGATGTCGGGCAGCCCGGGAGCCCGGGCCGCCTGCTCGCTTACTTGCTCGACTTGGCGGCGCCTGCCGGCTGCTTCGGCCGCCCGGTCTTCAGGCTCGGCACGCCGGCCACCGCGGCCAGGAACGCCTTGTCGCTCATCGCGTTCAGCACCGCGACGCCGGCACGCAGCAGTTCGCTCTTCTTCGTCGGCCGCTTCAGGTTCGCGGCACGCAGCTTCAGGCCCTCGAGTACCGCGTACTCGACCTTCGGGATCGTGAAGCTGTCGCGCACCAGCTTGTGCTTGGGCTTGGCGGCC
>DATEFR010000413.1:0-6068 GCA_035280545.1 Burkholderiaceae bacterium
CCCTTCGGTACGCGTACGGCTCGTGCTCGAGCCGTACGCGCGCGCCATCGCGCTCATGCGCAGCGGCGAGGCCCAGTTCGGCATCCTGATCAGGGTTGCGACGCTGGGCCACGAATTCGAATGGGACCAACTGCAGGAACACGAACTTGTCGCCGTGGCCGCGCCCACGCATCCGCTGGCGAACGCGCCCAGCCCGATCTCCGCCGAGCAGCTCGGCGCGCACTTTCAACTGGTCTATGCGCCGGCGTCAGCGCCGCCCGACAACCCGGACTTCGGCGTGCATGCCTTGGACAAGTGGTACGTGACGGACCCGCAAGCCAAGCTGCAGTTTCTGCGCGCCGGCTTGGGATGGGGCAGCATGCCCGATCACATGGTGGCAGACGACCTCGAGGCGGGACGCCTCGTGAAACTGGAGCCGCAACGCTGGGAAGGCAGCGATCGGATGCCCCGCTTCACGACTCATCTCGTGCTGCATCGGAAGGCCGTGCTGGGCCCGGCGGGACGATTCCTGATCGAAGCCCTGCGCCCAGCCTATCGACCGAGTGCCGCGCGCGCTCGAGACAGCTGAGTGCACGGCCGGACCATCTTTGCAGCATCGGGCAACAACTCTGCGGGAACGTGTCATCGCCCCTGTGGCTCGCAGGTCGAGAATCGTTCGACGCGATTCGTTCAACCCGCAGCACGAGGACACTTCCATGCGCTACAAGAAATTCGGCCGCACCGGCCTGTTCGTTTCCGAGCTCTGCCTGGGCACGATGACCTTCGGCGGCGAAGGCACGCTGACCGGCGGGGTGCAGTGGCGCCAGATCGGCGCGCTGCAGCAGTCCGAGGCCGAACGGCTGATCGGCCGATCGCTCGATGCCGGCATCAACTTTCTCGACACCGCCGACGTGTACTCGGAAGGTCAATCGGAGGTCATCACCGGCCAGGCGCTGAAGAATCTGAAGGTGCCGCGCGACAAGGTGATCGTCGCGACCAAGGTGTTCGGCGAGACCGATCCGCGTGACGCCAACGGGCGCGGCGCATCGCGCCACCACATCATGGCCGGCGTCAAGGCGAGCCTCGCGCGGCTGCAGCTCGACCACATCGACCTGTACCAGATCCACGGCTTCGACCCCGCGACGCCCATCGAGGAGACGGTGCGCGCGCTCGACGACCTGGTGCGCCAGGGGCATGTGCGCTATGTCGGCGTCTCCAACTGGGCGGCGTGGCAGATCATGAAGGCGATCGGCATTGCCGAGCGCCACGGCCTTGCGCGGCCCGAGTCGCTGCAGGCGTACTACACGATCGCCGGGCGCGACCTGGAGCGCGAGCTGGTGCCGTTCATGCGCAGCGAAGAGGTCGGGCTGATGGTGTGGAGCCCGCTGGCCGGCGGCCTGCTGAGCGGCAAGTACGGGCGCGATGCGAAGGGCGAGGAAGGCAACCGCCGCACCGCGTTCGACTTCCCGCCGGTGAACGTCGATCGCGCCTACGGCACGATCGACGTGATGCGCAGCATCGCGCAGCGCAAGGGCGTGTCGGTCGCGCAGATCGCGCTCGCCTGGCTGCTGCACCAGCCGGTGGTCACCAGCGTGATCATCGGCGCGAAGCGCGCCGAGCAGCTGACCGACAACATCGCCGCCGTGGAGGTTGCGTTGAGCGCCGACGAGCTCGCCGCGCTCGACAAGGTCAGTGCGCTGCCGCCGGAATATCCGGGCTGGATGTTCGCGCGCCAAGGCAGCGTGCGCCAGCAGCAGCTGGCGCAAGGCGTGGTCCGCTAGCGCTGCCGCCGGCCCGCTTCGCCGTCGAAGCGGGCATAGTGCACGGCGCTTCGTCGAGTTGACACTTGTCAACGCTTGGCGAGGCGCCTCGAACCGAGGTCACGACGACAATGGCCGCAGGGAGGGCCGTCGGCGCCGTGTGATCCACGCTTCGATGTTGTAGTCGTCGAAGCGACATCGCGGGGGCACCACGTGCCCACAAACACACAAAGGACCCGCGATGTCCCTGCGCCGAACTTTCCTGCTGGCATGGCCGGCTGCCGCGCTGCTGCTGGCCGCACGGATCTCGCCAGCCCTCGATGCCCCGACCGGCAAGGTGATCCTCACCGTCGAGTCCAAGCCCGACGGTCGCAAGGTCGACTTCGACCTCGCGATGCTGGAGAAACTCCCGCAGCGCAGTTTCACGACGCAGACGCCCTGGTATCCGACCCCCAGGACCTTCACCGGCCCGCTGCTGCGCGACGTGCTCGCGGCCGCCGGCGCATCCGGCGAGCAGTTGCGCCTGATCGCGCTCAACGACTACAAGGTCAGCATGCCGGCGGCCGATTCACGCAAGTTCGACGTGATCCTCGCCCGGCTGCTCGACGGCCAGCCGATGCCGGTGCGCGACAAGGGCCCGCTGTTCGTCATCTACCCGTACGACAGCAATCCGGAGCTGCGCTCGGAGATGTACTTCAACCGCAGCGCGTGGCAACTGCGCACGATCGAGGTCCAGTGAGCTCGCTGGACGACGTCCTCGTCGATGCACCGCCACCGCGTCCGCCGCACACCAAGCGCTGGATCTGGCTGATCGTCGCGATCCTGCTGGCAGCCTTCGTCGGCGTCGGCGTGGTGCAGTGGCAGCAGCTGCGGCTGCTGAACTCGACGGTCCGCTACGACAGCGACAACATCGTCTGGAGCTTCTACCAGGTCGACTACGAGCTGACCCGGCTGCAATACGTGCTGGCCGATGGCGCACGCGACCCGGCCCGCGCGGACCGCGACGCGCTGCAGTTGCGCTACGACATCTTCGTCAGCCGGATCTCGCAGATCGAACCCGAGCGCACCGCGCCGCATGTCCCGAGTGCGACGATCCAGACCGACACGATCGCGCGGCTGCGCGCGTTCGTCGCCGATGCCGACGCCTACCTCGGCCCGCAACCCACCCAGGCACTCGACGCCACGGCGTTGCGTTGGCTCAGCGGCCGTCTCGACATGCTGCGCCGGCCGGTGCACGAGCTGGCGCTGTGGGGCAACGAGGCGATCGGCGCGCAGACGGCCGCACGCAACGCGGTGGTCCGGCAGCAGAATCGCATCGCGCTCGGGCTGGCGCTGTTCCAGGCGCTGCTGACCATCGTCTTCGCGGTCATCGTCGTGCGCCAGCTGCGTGCGCTCGAGGGCCGCGGCCACGCGCTGGAGCAACTCGCGCATCGCCTGCACGGCGCGCATCACGACGCCGAAGCCGCGAGCCGGACCAAGACCGCGTTCCTCGCCAACATGAGCCACGAGCTGCGCACGCCGTTCCAGGGCATGCTGGGCATGCTGGCACTGCTGCGCGAGAGCCCGCTGACGCCGCAGCAGTCCGCGCAGCTGCGCACCGCCACTGAGTCCGCCAACCACCTGCTGGGGCTGCTCAACGACGTGCTCGATGCCTCCACGCTCGAAGGCGGCCACCTGAGGCTGTTTCCGCAGCCGACCTCGCTGGTCCGGCTGCTCGATGAAGTCGAGTCGGCGATGTCGGGCCCGGCGCTGGACAAGGGACTCGAGCTGAAGGTGACACGCGCTGCGGACGTGCCCGATACCGTCGAGGCCGATGCCAAACGGCTCAAGCAGATCCTGTTCAACCTGACCAGCAACGCGGTGAAGTTCACCGACCGCGGCTCCGTCACGCTCCAGGTTCGTGTCGGCGGCGGCACGACATCACGGCTGATGCTGCTGTTCGAAGTCAGCGACACCGGCATCGGCATGGATCGCGCGACGATCGCGCGCCTGTTCCAGCGCTTCTCGCAGGGCGACGACAGCACGTCGCGGCGCTTCGGCGGCACCGGCCTGGGCCTCGAGATCTCGCGCGGGATCGCCCAGCTGATGGGCGGCGACATCGATGTCGTCAGCGAGCCGGGAGCGGGCAGCCGGTTCACGCTGCGCGTCGCGCTGCCGGTGCGTGCGCCGCAAGCCTCGCCGACGCCGGCACCGGCCCTGCAGCTCTCGCACACCCCGCCGCTGCGCGTGCTGGTGGTCGATGACCACCCGGTGAACCGCGACTACATGCAGGCGTTGCTCACTCACTTCGGCCACAGCGCGACCTTGCGCACGAACGGGCGCGAAGCCGTCGACGCCGTCGCCGATGGCGCCTTCGACATCGTGCTGATGGACTTGCACATGCCGCTGATGGACGGCTTCGACGCGGCACGGGCGATCCGCCAGCTGCCGGCGCCCGCCGGCCGCGTGACGATCGTCGCGCTGACGGCCGACGCATTCCGCGAGACCCGCGAAGCCGCCAAGCACGTCGGCATGAACGACTTCCTTGCCAAGCCGATCCAGCCCAGCGACCTGGCCGAATGCCTCGCGCGGTTCTTCGCGACCCCGGCACCGCCGGCGCCGACGGCGCCCGCCGATTCGATCGCCTGGATCGACCCGTTGCGCGCCGACGCGGCCTTCTCCGCGCTGGCCCCGGGGCTGCACTCGAAGGTGCTGGCCTGCTTCTTCGACGACGCCGACGAATCCGGCGCGGTCAGCACGCTGCTGGCCAGCCTCGCCAGCGCCGATCACGCACGTGCCGTCAGCTCCGCGCACGCGATGCGCGGCGCCGCGCTGACCCTGGGCCTGAAGCGGCTGGCCGAGACCGCGCAGGCGATCGAGGCGCTCGACGCCGCGAGCTTCGAGGCCCTGGCGGCCGACCTGCACGAGCGCGTGCACACCGAGGTCAGCGCTTCCCACAACGCCTGCATCCGTGCCGGCTGGATCGCGCCGCCGACACCGCACGCGCTGGGCACCACGACCGTCTAGCGCTGAACGTCGCTATGGCGACCCCGGGAACCAGAGCCTGAACATCGTGCGCCGGCCGGCGCCGCTGATCACGCTGGCGGTGCCGCCGTGCAGGTCCATGATGGACTTGACGATCGCGAGGCCCAAGCCCGAGCTCGTCGCCGAATCGGCACGCGCCTCGTCGACGCGGAAGCTGCGCTCGAAGATCAGCGCCTGATGCTCGGGCGCGATCGGCGCGCCGTCGTTCGAGACCTCGAGCGTGCAGCCGCCGCCGTCGTGCACCGTGGTCGTGACGATGACCGCGCTGCCGCGCGGCGCATAACGCAGCGCGTTCGAGACCAGGTTGCCGAGCGCCCGCATGAACATCGTCTCGTCGGCCCAGACCTGCTGGCGCGCCGGCGCGGCGCCGTGCATGTCGATCTCGAGCGCGACGCCGCGCTCCTCGGCCAGCATCTCGAAGTAGCCGCGGCCGCGCTCGAGCAGCGGGCGCAGCACGATCCAGCGCCGGTTGGTCGCCGAGCGCGGATCGTCGGCGCGCGCGAGGAACAGCATGTTCTCGATCAGCCGGGAGATGCGCTCGTAGTCCTCCACCGCCGACTCGAGCACCGCGCGGTATTCGGCCGCGCAGCGCGGCCGCGCCAGCGCGACCTGGGCCTCGCCGAGCAGGTTGTTGATCGGCGTGCGCAGATCGTGCGCGAGGTCCGACGAGAACTCCGACAGGCGCTTGAACGCGGCCTCCTGGCGGTCGAGCATGCGGTTGAACGCGTGCGTCGATTCGACCAGCTCGGTCGGCGTGCTCTCGACCGAGAGCCGCTCGCTCATCGGCCGCGCGCTGATGCGGTTCGCCGCCGCGGCCAGGCGCTTGGGCCCGGCGACGATGCGCCGCGCCATCCACACGCCCAGCAGCGAGGCGAACAGCGCACCGATCAGCAGGGTCACGAAGAAGATCTGCAGCTCGCGCGTGATCAGCTGGCGGGTCTGCGAGGTCTCGTAGCTGAACGCGACCAGCACCGCGTTCGTGCCCTGCGTGATCGCCGCGGGCTCGGGCAGCGGAATGGTCGCGAGCAGCAGCCGGAAGCTGCGGCCATCGGGCGCCTTCCAGATCGAGGTCAGCGGGCCCAGCGTCTTGCCGAGCGCGCGCACGTCGGCGTGCTCGATGCCGGGCGGAAATTCGTCGACCGGGATCGCGTTCTTCGGCAGTGCGGCCAGCGGCACGTCGAAGCGGTCGGACTTCGCGATCACGCGGCGCTGCTCGTCGAGCATCGCCATGTGCAGATGGCCGAGCTGCAGGTCCATGCGCTTGACCAGGCGCACCGGCTCCTGGCTCAGGTCGAAGCCGACCGC
>DATEFR010000414.1:0-3806 GCA_035280545.1 Burkholderiaceae bacterium
AGGTGGCCACCCCACGCCCTCGGCGCGCCCCACTCTCGGAGAACGACGCGCGTCGCGGTTCGCAGTTGCTCTGATTTCCATGTCAGCGTGGCTGCAGGACCGATTCCAGGTCCGGCGAGCGGGGATCCAGCCGCAGATTGCGCTCGACGTTGTGCAGGTGCTCTTCCATCAGCTTGACCGCGGCGCGCGCATCGCGGCGCTCCAGCGCGTCGACGATCGCGACATGCTCGTCGAACGAGTGTTCGGCCGAATGCGTGGACTGGTACATCAGCGCGATCAGCGAGCTGCGCGAGACCAGGTCGACCAGCATCTCGGCCAGCACCTCGTTGCCCAGCATGCGCGCGAGCACGACGTGAAAGTCGGCCAGCAGGTGCGTGCGGCCCGAGACGTCGGTGCGCTGCAGCGCGGAGCGCTCGTTGCGCAGGTGCTCGCGCAGCTCGCCGATCTGCGCGGTGGTCAGCTCGGCCGCGGCGCGGCGGATGATGGCGGCCTCGAGCATGTTGCGCACCTCGAAGACCTGGCGCGCCTCCTCGACGCTGGGTTCGGCGACGCGTGCGCCGCGCGCCGGCTCGAGCGTGACCAGCTTGTCGCGGCTGAGCTGATTCAGCGCCTGGCGCACGATCGTGCGCGAGACCTTGAAGATGTCGGCGATCTTCTGCTCGGCCAGCTTGGTGCCTGGCATCAAACGGCGCTCGACGATCGCCGCGGTGATCGACTCGACGATGCGCTGTGTGACCGGCATGTCGCCCACCGCGGCTAGACCCGCCGCACGCGCTGCGCTGGCGCGCGGTGCGCGTGCCGGCGGGCGCACGACTTGCAGGGTCTGGGCGGTACGGGCCATGTCGTGATCGCTTGATTTCAGCGGCAAAGTGTATACACTTTTGCGGGAATCACAAGCGCTTTTCGGAGATCCTCGATGGGCAAGCTCACCACCCACGTGCTCGACACCGCGAACGGCTGCCCGGCAGCCGGAATGGCCGTGCGCCTGTACCGCCTGCGGGACGGCGAGGCGACGCTGGTCAAGGCCCTCACGCTGAACCACGACGGCCGCGCCGATGCGCCGCTGCTCGAGGGCGCGACCTTCGTGCCGGGCACGTACCGGCTGGTGTTCGCGCTGGGCGCGTACTTCCGCGCGCGCGGCGCGGTGCTGTCCGAACCGCCGTTCCTCGACGAGGTGCCGCTGGACTTCGGCCTGGCCACGGTCGGCGCGCACTACCACGTGCCGCTGCTCGCGAGCCCCTGGTCGTATTCGACTTACCGGGGCAGCTGAGGGTAATCACGTATCCAGATGGCTCGATAGACTGTATACAGTTTCAAGCGTCGCCGCGGAGCCCGGTGTGTCCCCACCGGTCGTGATGTCCCCGTCCTTACAGAGCCCGCTGTGGTAAGGATCAGATGCCGGTGCGCTTCTTGCTGCACCGGCGGTTTGAACCGGAGACCGCACTTTCCATGGACGCGTATCTGCTCGACTGGCTCAACCTGCTGCTGCGCTGGGCCCACGTGATCACCGGCATCGCCTGGATCGGTGCCTCGTTCTACTTCGTCGGGCTGGACAACAGCCTGACCCCGCCCGAAGACCCTCAAGACAAGGAGAAGGGCATAGGCGGCGAGCTCTGGGCCGTGCACGGCGGCGGCTTCTACCACCAGCAGAAGTACCCGGTCTCGCCGAAGAAGCTGCCCGAGCACCTGCACTGGTCGATGTGGGAGAGCTACTCGACCTGGCTCACCGGCTTCGCGCTGTTCACGGTGCTGTATCTGTACCAGGCCAGCACCTTCCTGATCGACAAGACGGTGTTCGACTGGTCGCCCGCGGCGGCGATCGCGACCGCGCTCGCATTCTTCGTCGCCTTCTGGGTCATCTACGACGCGATCTGCCGGGTCTTCGGTCGCGGCAAGAACGGCGACGTGGTCGTCGGCGCGCTGGTCCTCGTGTTCATCGTGTTCGCATCGTGGCTGTCGTGCCGGCTGTTCGCGGGGCGCGCGGCGTTCCTGCTGGTCGGCGCGATGATGGCCACGACGATGAGCGCGAACGTGTTCTTCTGGATCATCCCGGGGCAGCGCAAGGTCGTCGCGGCGCTGCGCGCCGGCCAGCCGGTCGACCCGGTCCACGGCCAGCGCGGCAAGCAGCGCAGCGTGCACAACACCTACTTCACGCTGCCGGTGCTGTTCGCGATGATCTCGAACCACTACGGCTTCCTGTACCAGGGCCAGCACAACTGGATCGTGCTGGTCACCATCATGCTCGGCGGCGCGCTGATCCGCATGTCGTTCGTGCTGCGCCACAAGGCGCTCGCGTTCGGCAAGACGGTGCCGTGGCAGTACGCGGTGATCGGCACGCTGGTGCTGGGCGGCGTCGTGTTCGCGATGCTGCCCGCGCCGCAGGCCGGGGCGACGTCCGCGGCTTCCAAGGCGGGCGTGACCTTCGCCGAGATCCAGCCGGTGATCGCGCAGCGCTGCCAGATGTGCCACAACGAGCAGATGCAGAGCAAGAACGTACGGCTGGACTCGGCCGACGAGATCGCGAAGCACACGCAGCAGATCTTCCAGCAGGCCGTGGCGCTCAAGACCATGCCGCTGAACAACGCGACTCAGATCACCGACGCGGAGCGCGCGCTGATCGGGCGCTGGTACGAAGGCGGCGCGCCGACCCGGTAGCGCCGGGCCACACCACCCGATGCCGACCCTGCTGATCCGCCACGCGAAGCTGCTCGTCACGATGGATGCGCAGCGCCGCGAGATCGCGGACGGCGCGGTCTTCGTGCGCGACCAGGTGGTCGAGGCGGTCGGCACGAGCGCGGAGCTGCCGAGCACGGCCGACGAGGTCATCGATGCGCGCGACCAGATCGTGATCCCGGGTCTGGTCAACACGCACCATCACATGGTGCAGACGCTGACCCGCGCGATGGCGCAGGACGACGAGCTGTTCGGCTGGCTGCGCGGCCTGTACCCGATCTGGGCGAACCTGACGCCCGAGATGGTGCGGGTGAGCACGCAGACCGCGATGGCCGAGCTGCTGCTGTCAGGCTGTACGACCAGCAGCGACCACTTGTACATCTATCCGAACGGCATTCGGCTGGACGACAGCATCGAAGGCGCGGCGCAGATCGGCATGCGCTTCCATGCGGCGCGTGGTTCGATGAGCGTCGGCGAATCGAAGGGCGGGCTGCCGCCGGACCGCGTGGTCGAGGATGAAGCCGCGATCCTTGCCGAAACGCAGCGCCTGATCGAGCGCTGGCACGACCCGCGACGCCACGCGATGCTGCGCATCGTGGTCGCGCCGTGCTCGCCGTTCTCGGTGAGCCGCGAGCTGATGCGCGACTCGGCGGTACTGGCTCGCCAGTACGGCGTCTCGCTGCACACGCACCTGGCCGAGAACGACAACGACATCGCCTACACGCGCGCGCACTTCGGCGGCACGCCGGCCGAGTATGTCGAAAGCCTGGGCTGGACCGGCCGCGACGTCTGGTGTGCGCACTGCGTGAAGCTAGACGCGCCCGGCATCGCCCTGTTCGCGAAGAGCGGCACCGGCGTCGCGCACTGCCCGTGCTCCAACATGCGGCTGGCGTCTGGCATTGCGCCTGTCCGGGCGATGCGCGATGCCGGCGTCAGCGTCGCGCTCGGCGTCGATGGTGCGGCATCGAACGATGCCGGGCACATGCTGGGCGAAGCGCGCACCGCGATGCTGCTGCAACGTGTGCAGGGCGGACCGGCCGCGATGAGCGCGCGCGAGATGCTCGAGATCGCGACGCTGGGCGGCGCCAAGGTGCTGAACCGCGACGACATCGGCGCGCTCGCGCCCGGCATGT
>DATEFR010000415.1:0-8428 GCA_035280545.1 Burkholderiaceae bacterium
CAGCTCCTCGATCTTCTTGCCGACGACCATCATCAGGTCGGCCAGCTCATCGATCACGATCACGACGAACGGCAGCCGCTCTAGCGGTTCGGGCTGCTCGGGCGTCAGGCTGAACGGGTTCGGAATCGACTCGCCCTTCTCCGCCGCCTCCGCGATCTTCTTGTTGTAGCCCGACAGGTTGCGCACACCCATCTTGCTCATCAGCTTGTAGCGGCGCTCCATCTCGCCGACGCCCCAATTCAGCGCGTTCGCGGCAAGCTTCATGTCGGTGACGACCGGGCACAGCAGGTGCGGAATGCCCTCGTAGACGCTCATCTCGAGCATCTTCGGATCGATCAGGATCAGCCGCACATCGCGCGCCTCTGCCTTGTACAGCAGCGACAGGATCATCGCGTTGATGCCCACCGACTTGCCCGAGCCGGTCGTGCCGGCGACCAGGCAGTGCGGCATCTTGCCGAGGTCTGCGACGGCCGGGTTGCCGACGATGTCCTTGCCCAGGCCCATCGTCAGCTGCGAGGCCGCGTCGTTGTAGACCTGCGAGCCTAGGATCTCCGAGAGGCGTATCGTCTGGCGCTTCGGGTTCGGCAACTCGAGCGCCATCGTCGTCTTGCCGGGAATGGTCTCGACGACGCGGATGCTGACCAGGCTCAGCGAACGCGCGAGATCCTTCGCGAGGTTGACGATCTGCGCGCCCTTCACGCCGGTGGCCGGCTCGATCTCGTAGCGCGTGATCACCGGGCCCGGCGATGCGGCGACGACGCGCACCTCGACGCCGAAGTCCTTCAGCTTCTTCTCGATCAGGCGCGAGGTCATCTCGAGCGTCTCGGCCGCGACCGTCTCGACGCGGCCCGGCGCGGCGTCGAGCAGATCGACCTGCGGCAGCTTGGTGTCGGCGAGCTCGCTGAACAGCGGCTTCTGGCGCTCCTTGACGACACGTTCGCTCTTCGGCACTTCGACCACCGGCGCCTCGATCACGATCGGCAGGTGGTCTTCCTGCAGGCGATGTTCGACATCGGCGACCAGCTCGCGCTCGGCCTTCGCCTGCTCGCCCAGCGCCAGGTCGGCCGCGCGCTCGATGCGCTCGACGCGGCGCTCACGCAACGAGTCGACCCAGGCGCCTATGCGTTCGGCGACCCGCAGCCACGAAAAACGCAGCGCGAGCGCGACGCCCGCCACCAGCGCCGCGATCCACAGCACACCGGAACCGGCGAAGCCCAGGAGGTGCTGGCTCGCCTTGCCCAAGGTGTAGCCCACCGCACCGCCGGCGTTGCCGCCTGCGACGTTCGCTTCCCATTGATACAAGCGCGTCCACTCGAGCGACGCGCTCGCGGCGAGCAGCAAGGCGAGGCCCAGCCAGAACAGCCAGACCGGACGGTGCTGCGGCGCCTGCGGCGGCACGCCGGCAGGCGCGCCGTGATCGCTGCGCAGCAGATGCGCAAGCGCGCCCAGCCAGGCACGCGCCGCGACCAGAACGGCCCACCACACCGAGTAGCCGAACAGGAAGAACGCGACATCGGAGAACCAGGCACCGAAGGCGCCGGCCTTGTTGAGCGGCGCTGCGCCGCCGGAGCCCGAGGTCGAGAATGCCGCATCGGCGGCGTTGTGGGTCGCCAGCGCGAGCACCGCGAGCAGCCACAGCACGCCGGTCACGAGCAGCACGAGCTGGATGCGCCAGGCCGGGTGGCCGTGCGCGCCACTGGCCGACGCGCTGCTCGCCGACGCGGCGTTGGCCGAGCGGGAACTGTCGCGGCGGTAGGTCGTGCTCGTCGACGCCGACGCGCCGGAAGACGAGGCGCCCGAGTTCGATTCGGAGCGCAGCGATCCGAGGGGAAACGTCATGGCCGGATTGTGGCCGAACCAGCGGCCGGCCCCGGATCAGAGACTCAGGCGGTCAACTGCTCCTTGATGATGACCGAGCCGTTGTCCTGGGTGTGGATCATCCCGCGCTCTTCGAGATCCTTCATCACGCGGCTGACCATCTCGCGCGAGGCGCCGACCACCTTGGCCAAGTCCTGGCGCGACACCTTGTTGCGAATCAGCTTGACCTCGCCTTCGAGCTCGGCCATGTCGAGCAGCGTGCGCGCGACGCGGCCGTAGACATCGAGCAAGGCGAGCGACTCGATCTGCCGGTCGGCGCTGCGCAGCCGCTGCACCAGGCCGCGCATGATCGCGTACGACAGGCTCGAGTTCTCCGGCAGGCAGCGCGCGAACTCGGCGCGGCCGAGGATCAGCATGTCGGTCTGGACCTCCGCGCGCACGGTGGCCGAATGCGGCTCGTTGTCGATCAGGCTCATCTCGCCGACGTAGTCGCCCGGCTGCAGCACCGCGAGGATCACCTCGCGGCCGCGCGAGTCGGCCGTCAGCACGCGGGCGCGGCCGGTCAGCAGGATGAACAGCGCATTCGACTTCTTGCCGTGCTCGACGATGATCTCACCACGCCGGAAGCGCCTCTTCACAACGCTGTCGGCGATGCCCTGCGCCTGGTCGTTGGTCAGCAGGGAAAACAGCGGGACACGCCGGATCAAGTCCAGATTGGAGAGCATCGCCATACGCAGTTGCCTTTCTCTGTTGTTTGTGGCGGGGCTGTCGATCGCCACGCCACCCTTTTCGCGCCCGGGGACCGAAGGCGCTCGAATCGGGAAATTCTCACGTTTCCTACAATTTCGCTATTGTCGCCATTAATGGGGTAGTCGGCAGCCGTAGTCAACCCCATGTCAGACTCTGCGGCCTTCAGCGCGGCGGCAAGCCCACACTCAGCACGATCACACCACGCTCGCGCCGCACTTTCTCGCAGGAATCGAACAGTTTCATGAGCACCCCACAACACGCCCACGTCTTGATCCTCGGCTCCGGACCGGCCGGCTACACCGCCGCCGTCTATGCAGCGCGCGCCAATCTCAAGCCGATGCTGATCACCGGTCTCGCGCAAGGCGGCCAACTGATGACGACGACCGACGTCGACAACTGGCCCGCCGACGTCGACGGCGTGATGGGTCCCGACCTGATGCAGCGCTTCCAGAAACACGCCGAGCGCTTCAACACGCAGATCGTGTTCGACCACATCAACCAGGTCGACCTCAGCAAGCGACCGTTCACGCTGACCGGCGACTCGGGCACTTACACCTGCGATGCCTTGATCATCGCGACCGGCGCATCGGCCAAGTACCTCGGACTGCCGTCGGAGGAGACGTTCATGGGCCGCGGCGTCAGCGGCTGCGCGACCTGCGATGGCTTCTTCTACCGCGGGCAGGAGGTCTGCGTCGTCGGCGGCGGCAACACCGCGGTCGAGGAGGCGCTGTACCTGTCGAACATCGCGAGCAAGGTGCACCTGATCCACCGCCGCGACAAATTCCGCGCGGAGCCCATCCTGGTCGACAAGCTGCACGCGAAAGTCGCCGAGGGCAAGATGCAGCTGCATCTGTGGAACACGCTCGACGAGGTGCTGGGCGACACGTCGGGCGTGACGGGCGTGCGGCTGAAGAGCACGCAGGACGGCGGCACCTCGGAGCTGAAGCTGACCGGTTGCTTCATCGCCATCGGCCACCAGCCGAACACCGACATCTTCAAGGGCCAGCTCGAGATGAAGGACGGTTACATCATCACGAAGAGCGGTCTGGCCGGCTTCGCGACGATGACCAGCGTCCCCGGCGTGTTCGCGGCCGGCGACGTGCAGGATCACGTCTACCGTCAGGCGATCACCAGTGCCGGCACCGGCTGCATGGCGGCGCTGGATGCGCAGCGTTTCCTGGAGCAATGAACGGCGGCTACGGTAGTCCCTGATTTTCGGGCTATACTCGCAGTCTTTGCCGAAAGCTGTTGCCTAAACAGCAGGCAGCTAGTCACCACATTCCCGGAGTAGCGTCATGGCACGCGTCTGTCAGGTCACGGGCAAGCGCCCGATGGTGGGTCACAACGTGAGCCACGCCAACAACAAGACCAAGCGTCGGTTTCTGCCGAATCTGCAGTACCGCCGTTTCTGGCTTGAAACCGAAAACCGCTGGGTGCGCCTGCGCATCAGCAGCGCTGCGTTGCGGCTGATCGACAAGGTCGGCATCGAGCAGGTCGTCGCCGACCTGCGCGCGCGCGGCGAGATCTAAGGAGTCCCATCATGGCAAAAGGTGGACGCGAAAAGATCAAGCTCGAATCGACCGCCGGCACCGGTCACTTCTACACGACCGACAAGAACAAGAAGACCACGCCGGAGAAGCTCGAGTTCATCAAGTTCGATCCGAAGGCGCGCAAGCACGTCGCGTACAAGGAAACGAAGCTGAAGTAAGCCCTAGCGGCTGCATCGAAGAACCCGCCGACAGGCGGGTTTTTTGTGCCCGGAAAATTTTGTGCCCGGAAAGGGGGCCGCAACGCGGCCCCTTCGTCGTCTCTTCTTGCCGAACGTTACGCGCGCGCTGCGCGCAGCTTCAGCGCGAATTCCTGCAGCGCCGCGATCCCGCTTTCTTCGGCCTTCTTGCACCAGGCCTGCAGGTCGATCACGAGCTGCTCGGCCGACACGTTGGTGCGGGTCCAGAGCTGGCGCAGCTCTTCGCGCATCGCCACCAGCTTGGCCAAGCCCGGGCTGTGCTCGATCGCGGCGGCGACTTGCGCCTTCACGCTGTGCGGGATCTTGTCTTCGTCGCGGTGCAGCCAGCGGCGGGCAAGCTTCATGTTCGCAAGCTTGCCGGCGCTCGCGGCACCTTCGGCCTTCAGGCGCGCCACCTCGGCGCGGCTCGCACGGCGCAGGTTGCGCGCGTACTTGGCCATCACTTCATAGCGGTTCGCGATGATCGCCTCGAGCGTCTTGTCATCGGCCACCGGCTTGACCTTGCCGAGCTTGAGCTGCGGTGCGGTCTTGCGGACCTTCGCGAGGCCCAGCATCTCGAGGCCGCGGATGTAAACCCAGCCGATGTCGAACTCGTACGGCTTGACCGAGAGCTTGGCCGAGGTCGGGTAGGTGTGGTGGTTGTTGTGCAGCTCTTCGCCGCCGATGATGATGCCCCACGGCGAGATGTTCGTGCTCGCGTCGGCGGCCTCGAAGTTGCGGTAGCCCCACCAGTGGCCGAGACCGTTGATGATGCCGGCGGCGGTGACCGGGATCCACGCCATCTGGACCGCCCAGACCGCGGCGCCGATCGCGCCGAACAGCATCAGGTCGATCAGCAGCATGACGCCGACGCCTTGCCAGCTGTAGCGGCTGTACAGGTTGCGTTCGATCCAGTCGTCCGGCGTGCCGTGGCCGAACTTCGCGAGCGTCTCCTGGTTCTTGGCCTCGGTGCGGTACAGCTCGCTGCCGGTCAGCAAGACGGTCTTGATGCCGCGCGTCTGCGGGCTGTGCGGATCGTCTTCGGTCTCGCACTTCGCATGGTGCTTGCGGTGGATCGCGACCCACTCCTTGGTCACCATGCCGGTGCCGAGCCACAGCCAGAGGCGGAAGAAGTGCGACGGGATCGCATGCAGATCCAGCGCACGGTGCGCCTGGGCGCGGTGCAGGAAGATCGTCACCGACGCGATCGTGATGTGCGTCGTAACCAAAGCGAACAGGACGATCTGCCACCAGCTGAAATCGACCAAACCGTGAGCCAACCAGTCGATCAGCGCATTCCAAACCACGAGCAGAGAATCCATGAGCACCTTTGCCCCGCACCCACGTGCGGGTGCGAAATTGTAGACGACCCACTTTCCGGAAGACCCTGAGAAATAGCGGGTTTGCCGGCGTTGTTCTTGCGCCAGATCAGGCCAATGCGCAAAACCTCAACGGCGTCGGCCGGGGGGGCGTCTACCGCCGTTGCCACACCGCCGCAAAAAAACCATCGGTCGCGTGGCGATGCGGCCACAGCCGCAAGCAGCCGTCGCGCACCAGGCCGGCCACATCCTGCGGCGTCTGGCCGACATGCGCGGCCTGCAGCACCTCGGCCGCATCCAGCGGCTCGAACTCGCTCCCGTGCTCGGTGGCGAAGGCCGCGGCGACCTCCTCGTTCTCCGCACGCAGCAAGCTGCAGGTCGCATAGACCAGCCGGCCACCCGGCTTGACCAGCCGCGCCGCACTCGCGAGGATCGCCGCCTGCTTGGCCCGCAGCTCCTCGATCGCCTGCGGCGTCTGGCGCCATTTCAAGTCCGGGTTGCGGCGCAGCGTACCGAGGCCGGAGCATGGCGCGTCGACCAGCACCCGGTCGAGCTTGCGTGCGAGGCGCTTGATGCGCTCGTCGCGCTCGTGGGCGATCTGGATCGGGTAGACGTTGGACAAGCCGCTGCGCGCGAGCCGCGGCTTCAGCGCCGCGAGGCGATGGCCCGAGGTGTCGAACGCGTAGAGCCGCCCGGTGTTGCGCATCTCGGCGCCCAGCGCGAGCGTCTTGCCGCCGGCACCGGCGCAGAAGTCGGCGACCATCTCGCCGCGCTTCGCGCCGGCCAGCAGCGCGAGCAATTGGCTGCCTTCGTCCTGCACCTCGATGTCGCCGCGGATGTAGGCCTCGAGCTTGTTCAACGCCGGCTTGCCGGCGATCCGCAGGCCCAGCGGCGAATACGGCGTGGCCACGGCCTCGATACCGTTGGTCCGCAGCTCGGACTGGGCTGCCTCGCGCTTCGCCTTGAACGTGTTGACCCGCAGATCGAGCCCGGCCGGCGCGTTCAGCGCCTCGATCAGCGGCCAGAACTCGGCCTCGCCCAGTTCGGCGCGCAGCGTCGTGGCGAGCCATTCGGGCAGGTTGTGGCGCAGCTTTTCGGGCAAGGCCGCGCGATCCACCTGCTTCACCTGCGCCAGCCATTGCTGCTCGGTTTCGCTCAACGCGGCCCGCAGGAAACCTTCGTTGCCCTGCCAGGCCAGCACCGCGAGGCGCCGCTCCATCTCGCCTTTGCCCGATTGCGCCAGATGCTGGAACAGCAGGCGTTCGCGCAGCACCGCATACGTGGTCTCGGCCAGCGTATGCCGCTCGCGACTGCCCAGCGCGCGGTGCTGGCGGAAGAAATCGGAAACGACGCCGTCGGCCGGATGCTGGAGCTGCAGCACGCGGTGTATCAGTTCGGTGGCGAGTTCGAGCAAGGCCTGCGGATGCATCGCGCGATTATCCTTGCGCGCCATGAGCCGCCGGGCCGCCCCAAGGCGAATCTCCGGAGTGCAAAGCACGCAGGATCCCTATCTATGAACCATCGCAGCCGCCTCGTCGCGCACTTGCGCGCCCGCCCACGCATGACGACATGCGCCGCCATCGGCCTCTCGGCCGGCGCGTTGACGCCCGGCATCGCACACGCGACGACCCGCTCGCTGTTCGGCTGGAACGTCGGCGTCTGGCTGTTTCTGGTGCTGATCTACCTGATGATGATGCGCGCCGACCACGAGCGGTTGCGCCGCACCGCGATCGCACAGGCCGAGGGCGCGCTGGTCGTGCTGACCCTGGTGGCCACCGCGGCGGTCGCGAGCATCGTCGCGATCGTGATCGAGCTGGCGGCCGTCAAGGCGCCGGGCGCCCGGCATGCGCTGCCGCACGTCCTGTTCGCGCTGGTGACCGTCGCCGGCTCCTGGCTGCTGCTGCCGACGCTGTTCGCGCTGAACTACGCAAGCCTCTACTACCGCGGTTCGCACGGCAGCGGCCTGGCGTTCCCCGGCAACGACATGACCTTCAAGCCCGACTACGCCGACTTCCTCTACTTCGCGTTCACGATCGCGGTCGCCTCGCAGACCGCCGACGTGTCGATCACGACGCGACCGATGCGCCGCCTGGTGCTCGCGCAATCGCTGCTGTCGTTCGTGTTCAACACGGCGATCCTCGCATTCACGATCAACATCGCGGCGAGCTTGTTCTGACGATGGCTACAGCAGCTGCGGCTCGCCGCGCAGATGGCGGACGACACCGTCCTCGACCACCAGCTCGTCGCGCACCAGCCAGCCGACCGCGCGCGGGTACAGCACATGCTCGCGCTCGAGCACACGGGCCGCGAGCGTGGCCTCGGTGTCGCCCGGCAGCACCGGCACGACGGCCCGCGCGATGATCGGCCCGAAGTCGAGCTGCGGCGTCACGAAATGCACGCTGGCGCCGGCTTCCGTGCAGCCGGCTTCGATCGCGCGCCGGTGCGTGTGCAACCCCGGGAACGCCGGCAGCAGCGACGGGTGGATGTTGACCATGCGCCCGGCGTAACGCGCGACGAACGCATCGCCGAGGATGCGCATGAAGCCCGCCAGCACGACGAGGTCGGGCGCAAAAACATCGATCGCCCGGGCGAGTTCCACATCGAACGCATCGCGCGTCGCGTACGCCTTGTGGTCGACGACCGCGGTCGCGATGCCGCGATCGTGGGCGTAGGCCAGCCCGGTGGCGTCGGCGCGGTTGCTGATCACCGCAGCCACCTGCGCCGGCCAGCCTTCCGCGGCGCAGGCCCGCACGATGGCCTCCATGTTGGAGCCGCGGCCGGAGAGCAGGATGACGATTCGCTTCATATCGCAGGG
>DATEFR010000416.1:0-4064 GCA_035280545.1 Burkholderiaceae bacterium
AATGCAACGCAGCCCGTTGCCGGAGGCAGCCGCAACATGACCGAACGTGGACTCCCTTTCCCGCTTGCGGGAGAGGGCCGGGGTGAGGGTGTACCGAGCGTGCCGCGGCGCGACGAATCTCCGTTCCACGCCGGCGAGATCATGCTGCAGCGCCGTGCGGGTGTGCACGAGCGGCTGGCCGAGATCGGCGAGCGCGTGATCCGCGACCACATGCCCGAGCAGCACCGCGAGCTGTTCCGCAAGCTGACTACGCTGATCGTCGGCAGTGTCGACGCGGCGCGGCGGCCGTGGGCCTCGATCCTGGTCGGTGCGCCGGGGTTCATCCACGATCTGGACGCATACCGATTGCGCGTCGAGGCGCTGCCGGGACATGGCGAAAGCCTCGCCGAGCATCTGGCGCTCGGCGCCTCGATTGCGCTGCTGGGCCTCGAGCCGCAGACACGGCGCCGCAACCGCATGAACGGTCGCGTGACCTCGCTGGACGCGCGCGGGTTCGAGGTGCGCGTCGAGCAGAGCTTCGGCAACTGCCCGCAGTACATCCAGGCACGCACGCCGACATGGGTGAGCGATCGGGCCCGCGGCGTGCGGCCGCGGCCGATCGCGCAGGGCGGCGCACATCTGAGCGACACGGCCAAGGCGCTGATACGCGCTGCCGACACCTTCTTCATCGCCAGCGCGGCTGCACCCAGTGACCCCGCGAAGACGCCGCGCAACGGCGGCGTCGACGTCTCGCACCGCGGCGGCCGGCCCGGTTTCGTGCGGGTCGATGACACGCCGAATGGCAGCGTGCTGACCGTGCCCGACTTTCGCGGCAACTTCTTCTTCAACACGCTGGGCAACATCGTCGCCCATCCGTACGCCGGGCTGCTGTTCATCGACTACGAGCACGGCGGACTGCTGCAGATCGCGGGCCGCGCGCTCGTGATCGAAGGCGGCGACGAAGTGCGGCAGTTCGAAGGTGCACAGCGCCTGCTGCGCATCGCGGTCGAACGCAGCGTCTGGTCGCAGGAGGCGTTGCCGCTGCGCTGGTCGGCGCCCGAGCCCGCGCCGCAGTTGGCCTCCACCGGCGTGTGGGCCGAGACGGCGACCGCCGGGACCTGACGCGCGCGGCCGCTACAGTCGAGGTCGACGACAACCGACCGACCTCATGACCATCCGCGAAATCCTGAAGATGGGCGACCCACGCCTGCTGCGCGTCGCCAAGCCGGTGCAGGCCTTCGACACGCCCGCGCTGCACGCGCTGATCGCCGACATGTTCGAGACCATGCATGCGGTCAACGGCGCCGGGCTGGCCGCGCCGCAGATCGGCGTCGACCTCTCGCTCGTGATCTTCGGCTTCAGCAGCCAGAACCAGCGTTATCCGGATGCACCGCCGGTGCCCGAGACGGTGCTGATCAACCCGCAGATCACGCCGCTGGACGACGCCGAGGAGGAGGGCTGGGAGGGCTGCCTTTCGGTGCCCGGCATGCGCGGCGTCGTGCCGCGCTTCGCGCGCATCCGCTACACCGGCTTCGGGCCGCGCGGCGAGACGATAGACCGCGTCGCCGAAGGTTTCCATGCGCGCGTGGTGCAGCACGAATGCGACCACCTGATCGGCAAGCTGTACCCGATGCGGATCCGCGACTTCAGCCGCTTCGGCTACACCAGCGTGCTGTTCCCCGATCTCGAGGCGGCCGGCGACGACTGATTTTTCGGGCAGTTCAAGGTCCGACGTGTAAGGGAGCGTTTCCCGCGGTCGGCGGGGTCGGTCCGCTGCGCGTTGTACATCGCAGGAACGCGGCATCCCGAATGCCGCTCTATCTCGTGTGAGCCGCGCGGCAAGACGTTCCGACCGTGCGGCCAAGCATCACGGAGACTGCAACATGATGTTCGAGCAATCGCGGCCTCTGGCCAGTGCGCGCATCGCGCAGGCTAGTCGCGCCATGCTGACCGCGGCGATCGCGCTGGGCCTTGCCTTCTTCAGCTCGGCGGCTGCGCTGGCACAGCCCAGCCCGCAGGGCACCTATCAGAGCAACTACCAAGGCGATCCGCCGGCGCGCGCCGGGCGGCTCTCCGAGCTGAACGGCCAGGTCTGGTTGTTGAGTGCCGACAGCAACGAATGGGTCAGCGCGGTCCGCAACCAGCCGGTCACGACCGGCGACCGCCTCGCAACCGAAGCTGGTGCGCGCGCCGAGGTGCAGGTCGGCTCGAGCACGGTGCGCCTGGATGGCGGCAGCGAGATCGAGGTCTCGCGCCTGGACGACGACCACCTCTCGCTGTTCCTGCACAGCGGCAGTGCCGCGGCCCGGCTGCGCGATGCGCAGGATGCCGGCGAGTTCGACCTCAGCACCGACGACGGGCGCTTCCGCGCGCTGCGCGCCGGCCGTTATCGCTTCGACCGCAAGGACAACGCGAGCCACCTGACGGTCTACGACGGCCAGGCCGTCTACGAAGGGCAGAACAGCGCGCTGACCGTCAACCCGGGCCAGCACGCCGAGTTCTGGATCGACCAGAACAACACCGCGCAGTACGCGATGAGTGGGCCGTACAACGATGCGTTCGCGGCCTGGGTCAACGAGCGCGACCGCGCGCCCGTGTACTCGGGCCAGGCGACGCAATACGTGTCGCCCGAAATGACCGGTGCCGAGGACCTGGACCGCTACGGCAGCTGGGAACAAACGCCCGAGTACGGTGCGTTGTGGGCACCGACCGCGGTCGCCGTCGACTGGGCGCCGTATCGTGCCGGGCACTGGGCGTGGGTCAGCCCGTGGGGCTGGACCTGGGTCGACGACGCGCCGTGGGGCTTCGCGCCGTTCCACTACGGCCGCTGGGTGCGCTACCGCGATCGCTGGTGCTGGGCGCCGGGGCAACGCGTGGTGCGGCCGGTGTACGCGCCGGCGCTGGTGGCGTGGATGGGCGGGCCGAACTTCAGCGCGTCGATCCGCATCGGCGGTGCGCCGTCGGTCGGCTGGTTCCCGCTCGCGCCGCGCGAGGTCTACGTGCCGAGCTATCGCGCCAGCCCGCGCTACGTGCAGAACGTCAACATCACGCACGTGACCAACGTGACCGTGATCAACAACATCTACCGCAACCCGCAGGCGCCGCGCGATTTCGCGAACCGGCGCCTTCCCGATGCGCTGACCGTCGTGCCGACCTCGGTGATGACGGCACGTCAGCCGGTGGCACCGGCCGCATCGAAGTTCCGCGATGCGCCTGGGGTGCGCGAGATCGCGAACAAGCCGACACCGCCTATCGTCGTGGCGCCGCCCGTGGCCGCACCGGTGGTGGCGCAGCAGCGGCCGGCCGATCGCGCGGCGGTCAAGCCGCCGCCGGGGTTCCCAGTGCAGCCGGGCGCTCGGCTGGGTGAGGCGGCGCGGCCGCCCATGGGCCGCGGGCGTGGACCGACCGACAACGCGACGCCGGGTGCCGCGCCCAACGCTGCCGTGGTGCAACCCGGGCAGCGTCCGGGACGGCCCGAGGTGGCCCGACCCGATTCGACGCCGGACCGAAACGCCGTGGCGCCCGCGGGTGGAGCGCCGAATGCCGTGCAGCCGCCTGCCGGGGATCGTGCGAACCGCCCCGAGCGCCCGAATCGGCCCGATGTGGATCGGCCGGACCGGTTGGACGAGCGTCGCCAAGGCATCGCGCGCCCCGCCGCGCCCGCGGTGATCCCGTCACCCGCGGCGCCGGCACAACCGCAACAACCACAACAACAGCAGCAGCAGCCGGCAGCGGCGCGCCCGGCGCCGCCGATCCCGCAGGCGACGATTCCGCAGGGTCAGATCCCGAATGGGGCGATCCCGGGTCAGCCGCAACGGGGCGGGAACAACAATGCGCGCGACAACGTGCCGCCGCGACCGGAGCGGCCCGATCGCCCCGATCGAGCCGAGCGGCAGGACAGAGCGGATCGTGTCGAACGGCTGGAACAACAACCGCGGCCGCAACCGCACGTCGCGCCGCAGCCCGCGCCTCAGCCGGTGCAGCGTGCACCCGAGCCTCCGCGTGCGGTGGCCCCGCAGCCGCAGCCTCAACCGCGGCCGGTCGAAGTCCAACGGCCCGCGCCGCCGGCCGAAGTGCACCGGGCC
>DATEFR010000417.1:0-3408 GCA_035280545.1 Burkholderiaceae bacterium
CGAGCCGCGACTGCACGCCCTGGTACGGCAGGCCCACCGTGCCCGGCCGCGCCACGCCCGGCAAGGTGGCGTGCGAGACGCCGCAGTTCTCGGTCATGCCGTAGACCTCGACGATGGGCAGGCCCAGGTCTTCGTACCACGCCAGCAGCTCGCGCGGCATCGGCGCCGCGCCGCCGGCCGCGAACGTGCAGGCGTCCAGCCCCAGTGCGCCCAGCACCTTGTGGCGGACGATGCCGCGCACGATCGGAATGCGCAGCAGCCGGCGCAGCTTCTCGGCCGGCATCTTCGCCTGCACGCCTTGCTGAAACTTCACCCACAGCCGCGGCACCGAGAAGAACAGCGTAGGCCGCGCGCGCCGCAGATCGGCGGCGAAGGTCTCCAGGCTCTCCGCGAAGTAGACGTGCACCGGCACCGCGAGCAGCCCGTGCTCGACCAGCGTGCGCTCGGCGACATGCGCGAGCGGCAGATAGCTCAGCATGCGGTTGCCGTGGGCGCCGCCTTGGGGCAGCCGCTTCAGCGCGGTCTGCATGGACCAGGCGAAGCCGGCGAAGCTGTGCATCACCCCCTTGGGCAGGCCGGTGGTGCCGGACGTGTACATGATCGTCGCGAGCTCGTCGCCATCACGTACCGGCTCGCCGGGCAGCGGCGCGGTCGCCTCGATGATCGCGTCCCAGCGCGGGTACTCGGCGGGCGGTGCGAGCGGCAGCGCGATGCACGGCAGCGCAGCCGGCACGCCAGCCCGCATCGCAGCCCATCCGTCGAGCTTGCCGACGAACAGCAGCCTGGCTTCGCTGTGCTCGAGGATCTGGCGTATCGTGCCGGCCGCGAGCGTCGGGTACAGCGGCACCGAGACATGGCCGGCGAGCCAGATCGCGAAATCGGCCATCAGCCAGTGCGCGCAGTTCTTCGAGAGCAGCGCGATCCGGCTGCCCGGCGCCAACCCCAGGCCCTTCAGATGCGCGGCCATGCGCCGGCTCTGGTCCATCACCTGGGCCCAGGTGTAGTCGCGCACCGCGCCGCCGCCCAGCGGCTGCGTCAGCACGACACGATCGGGCGCCTGGCGCTCCCAGTGGTACAGGCGCTGCAGCGCAAGCGTCTCGGGCGGCACCGGCACCGCAGCACGAGGCCATGGGGAATCGAGGTTCGTGGACGTGTCCGACATGGGGCTCTCCTCCAACACGTTCGTCGTCCCGTGCGGCCGATTCGGCCGCGTGGCGTCGACCTGTCGCAACACGACGGTAGGCCAACGCAGCGGCGCCGCCAAGCGCGGGAAACTACGTGCATCCGCAGCGGCGGCGTGTCCACGCGTGCGGCTGCGGCGAGAATGCCGACGATGAATTCGCTGTTCCTGCGCATGCCGTTGCTGCGCCTGCCGGTGGCGCTCGCCTTCCTGATCCCGGTCTTCGTGCTGGAGACGCTGACGCCGCGCTGGACCCGGCCGTTCGTCGGCCGGCCCGCCGACATCGTGCTGGGCGCGCTGGTCGCGTGCCTGCTGGGCTGGGCCGCGTATCGGCTGTACGTGCGCCTGATCGAGCGCCGGCCCGGCGTCGAGTTCGGCCGGCAAGGTGCGTTGCGCGAATTCGGCAGCGGGCTCGCGCTCGGCGCGGCGTTGTTCAGCGCCGTGATCGGCGTGCTGGGCGCGCTCGGGTCCTACCGTGTGGCCGGCTGGCGCGGCCCGCAGGTGCTGATCGCGCCGCTCGCGATCTCGATCGGCGCCGCGGTGATCGAAGAGCTGCTGTTTCGCGGCGTGATCTTCCGCATCGTCGAGGCGACCTTCGGCACCTGGATCGCGCTGGCGATCTCGGCGCTGCTGTTCGGCGCCGCGCACCTGGGCAACGAAAACGCGAGCTGGCTCGCCGCCGCCGCGATCGCGCTCGAGGCCGGCGTGATGCTCGGTGCGGCGTACGTGCTGACGCGACGCCTGTGGCTGCCGATCGGCATCCACGCCGCGTGGAACTTCACACAGGGCGGGATCTTCAGCGTCGCGGTGTCGGGCGGCAAGACGACCGGGCTGCTCGAGGCGACGTTGACCGGCCCCGAGTGGCTGACCGGCGGCGCGTTCGGCGCCGAGGCCTCGGTGGTCGCGATGGTGCTGTGCACCGCGCTGGGCGTCTGGCTGCTGGTGCTGGCGGCGTGGCGCGGTCGCTTCATCGCGCCGTTCTGGATGCGGCGCGCAACGGCACAGGCCGCGGCCGCCGCTTGACGCTCAGAGCGTCTCGCCGCGCGCGACCGCGGCCTCGATCTGCTCCTTGACGCGCCGTGCGCCGCGCAGCACCAGCGTCGCGTCCAGATCGGCCTGCGGCGCGACGCGCTGCGCGACTGCTTCCAGCATGTCGGGGTTCGTCATCAGCGCATGCGCCAGCGCCGAGAGCGCGCAGATCGAACGCCGCGGCAGCTGCATCGGCAGCTCCAGCGTCGCGTTGACGATCACGTGGTAGCGCACGCTCGCCACCGCATGCGGCGCGAGGCCCCAGCTCTCGCACATCGCGGCGCCGAGCGCGTCGTGGCTGACGCCGAACTCGGCATGCTCGAGCATCAGCAGCTCCTCGTCGTCGGCCGCCTGCTTCAGCAGCTTCGCGTAGCGCTCGCGCGCATGGCGGAACAGCACCGCCTTGCCGCATTCCTCGAACAACCCGGCCGAATGGGCCGCCCACGGGTCGACCGCGATCGCCTGGCCGATGCGCCCCATCAGCAGCCCGCGCACGCTGGCGCGCTGCCACAGCGGCGTCAGCTCCGGGCCGGTCGGGAACAGCGCCTGCAGCCCCATCTCGAACGTGATGCCGGTGACCTCGCGCGTGCCCAGGTAGGTGATCGCCTGCTGCACGCTCTGCACCCGCGTGCGCAGCCCGTACAGCGACGAGTTGACCGCCTTCAGCACCGCGGCGGCCAGCGCCATGTCGGACGAGATCAGCGTGCTGACCTGCTGCAGGTTCACGTCTTCGTTCGCGAGCAGCACCGACAACTGGACCAGCGACTCCGGCTGGGCCGGGATGTCGATTTTCAACGAGCGAAGTTCGGGGTCGACGGGCATGACAGGATTCTTCGCGTGCGACGCGGACAACGAATGGTACCGGGGGGTGCTGCCCGGCTAACGCAAGAACAAGCGGCATGCAAGGCTTTGATCTGCGCTACGCTTCGCGCCGCCCGCCACGAGCCCGCAGTTTTCATGAGCCCGTTCCGATGAACGAGGGAACCCCGAACGATGCGAACGCCACGCCGCTCGCGACCACGGTCGAGGCGTTGCTGGACCGTGCCGGCGAGCTGTTCATGTCGGCGCCGAACCAGGCGCTGGCCTGCGCCGACGAGGCACTCGCGCTGCTGCCGCCGGTCGAGCCGGACACCGCCTCCGCACCGCATGCGCTCGCGCGGCGCGCCCGCGGCATCGCGCTGCATTTCGCCGGCCGGCAC
>DATEFR010000418.1:0-4202 GCA_035280545.1 Burkholderiaceae bacterium
TGGTGCGCCGTGTCTCCTGCGTTGTTGTTGTCGTGACGTCCCTCTGCGGGACGAAATCGCTGCGAAGTCTAGCCGCGCCGCTCGCGCGGCTTCCTGAGGGCCCTGGTCGCCATCGCAATGCCGGCGCGCGGGTCATGCCGGTTATAGTTGTAAATGCGAACCATTCGCATTACATTCCAAGGATGCAACCGGCTTACGCTTCCCCGACGGCGGGCTCCGCAGTCGACACGCCGCCTCCCCACGACGCTTCGCCGCAGCGCGCCGCCGCCGCCATCGCGCATCGCCGCGCCCGCACGCTCGCGCTGGGCCCGTGCATGCGGCTGCAGTTCGAGGACCACGAGACGATCCGGCACCAGGTCGAGACCATCCTGCGCGCCGAGCGTTTGGGCCACGACCCGCTTGCAGCCCGGCACGAACGTGCGGCCTATGCGCACCTGCTGCCCGATGGCACGAGCTGGAACGCGACGCTCTTCATCGAGCTGCCCGACGCCGCCGAACGGGCGCGCGAGCTGCCGCAGCTCAACGAAGCCGTTCACGAGCTTGGCCTCGCGTGGCCGGGGCATGTGCGCGTGATGGCCTGCGCCAATGCCGACCTGCCGGACCGGCATCGCCAGCGCCCCTCGGCCGTGCACTTCCTGCGTTTCGCGTTCACGGCGGCGCAGCGTGCCGCGCTGCGACAGCTCGCCGCGGCCGACTCGCCGACGCTGGTCTGCACGCACCCCGCCTATCCGTTCGCGGCTCGCATCGCGCCGCCGCTGCTGGTGCATCTTCAGCGCGATCTCGCGCCGGCCGCATGGACCTGACTCCACCGCCTTCGCCTCCTGCGCAGCAGGGCTCGCGGCGGCGTCGCCTCTGGGAGCTAGACGGCCACGCGCACTGCCCCGTCATCGGCGTGTGCCTGCCGATCGCGGCGCTGCGCGGCGTCGTCGACAAGGTGCTCGCGGGCCACGCACTCGCGTCGGACTACGAGCTGCACTGCGGCGCGATCGCCGAATGCAAGCGGCGCAGTCCGATCGCCGAGGCGGTGCAGCGCGAACTGGACCGGCGCTGCGCGGTCGCGCTGCGCCAGGCGGCTGCCGCGAAGACCGAAGACGCGCTGGGCGCGTGGTGGGACGACAAGGCCGGCGCCGGCCACGACCTTGCCGGCGCGTTGTGGGCCACGCTGACCCACGCACGCTGCACGCCGGCGCTGGAGACTCGCGTGCTCGGCGACGTGCACATGGCGCAGCACCAGATCGGCGTGGCGCAGCGGGTCGACGTGCGCCGGTTCGATGCGGTCGTCGCCGCGAACCAGGCGTTGACGCGCGAGCTCGCCGATGCGCAGCGCCGCCAGGTGCGCGGCGTGGCCGAGCAGGCGCGACGCAGCGAGAGCCAGCAGGCCCAGATCGTCACGCTGCGCGCGCAGGTGATCGCACGCGACACCACGATCGCGCGGCTGCACGAGGAGCTGCACGCCGCGGCCGCGCAGACCACGCTGGCCCAGGCCGAGCGCGACGCGCGACGCATCGAATCGCTGGAGCGCGCGCTGCAGAAGGCACACCAGGAGGTCGAGCACGAGCGCCAGCGCGCCCACGAGCTGGGCGCGGCGCTCGCAGCCGCACGCGCCGAGCGCGCCGCGCACGATGCGTTCGACGAGGGCCCGCGCACCGACAACGTCGCGGCCACGCCCGAGGACGCACCGTCCCTCACCGAACGCAGCGTTCTGTGCGTGGGCGGCCGGCCGGCGAGCGTGCCGATCTACCGCGACCTGATCGAGCGCACCGGCGGCCGCTTCCTGCACCACGACGGCGGCGACGAGGACAGCACCGCGAAGCTCGATGCCACGCTGGCCGCCGCCGACCTCGTGATCTGCCAGGCGGGCTGCATCAGCCACGGTGCCTACTGGCGCGTCAAGGACCACTGCAAGCGCACCGGCAAGCGCTGCATCTTCGTCGAGAGCCCGAGCGCGAGCGGCCTGAAGCGCGCGCTCGCGGCCCTGCAGCCCGAGCCGGATCACCATGCCGGCGCGGTCGCGCGCGAGGACGCCTGACGATGAACCACAAGCTGCGCGTCGTGCTGGAGTGGCTCGCGTTCGTTGCAGCCGTCGTGCTCGTGTGGATCGTCGTGCCCTACTCGGCCCAGCCGTGAGCCGCGGCGTCATCCCTGTGCCCCGTCCTCTCCGTCATCAACACGTGCAGCCAGCAATCGCCAGCCGGACACACCTCATGGACCTCACCGCCTGTGCCTTCCTCTGTGCTGACGCCGCTGTATTCGTATGCGGCACCGCTGGCGCTGACCGCGCTGGCCACCGCCCTGCCCGACGCCGCGCGCGCGCAAACCGTGCTCGCACCGCCGCCGGCCGCGTCGGCCGCGAGCACACCCAGCGCGACGCTCGCGCCGGTCACGGTCACCGGCCGCAACGACCGCGAAACCGCGACCTCGCCGACGGCCGGTTATCGCGCGAAGAGCGCTGCCACGGCATCCAAGACCGATACCCCGCTGCGCGAGACGCCGCAGTCGGTGACGGTAGTCACGCGTGACCAGTTCGTCGACCAAGGCGCTACCAACCTGCAGGACGCGCTGAACTACGCCGCCGGCATCCGCTCCGACGCCTACGGGCTGGACTCGCGGACCGACTCGGTGCGCATCCGCGGCGGCTACCCCGACGAATACCTCGACGGGCTGCGCAAGAACTTCGAGTACTACACGAGCAACGCGCGCACCGAGCCGTTCACGCTGGAGCGCATCGACGTGTTGCGCGGGCCGTCGGCGATGCTGTACGGCCAGGGTTCGACCGGCGGCGTCGTCAACATGGTCAGCAAGCGGCCGCAGGCCGAGGCGCAAGGCGAGATCGGCGTGCAACTGGGCAGTTGGAACCGCCGGCAGGTGCAGGCCGACCTGACCGGCCCGTTGAGTCCCGACGGGCAATGGCTGTACCGGCTCGTCGCGGTCGCGCGCAAGGCCGACACGCAGGTCGACGACGTGCGCGACGATCGCACGGTGTTCGCGCCGTCGCTGACTTGGCGGCCGAATGCGGCGACCTCGTGGACCTTTCAGGCGCTGTACCAGAAGGACAAGACGGGTTCGACGTCGCAGTTCTTCCCGTGGTCCGGCACGCTGAGCGCGAACCCGAACGGCACGTTGCCGACTCGCCGCTTCGTCGGCGAACCCGGCTGGGACCGCTACGACACCGAGCGCTCCTTCGTCGGCTGGCTGTTCGAGCACAAGTTCGACGAGCGCTGGACCGTGCGCCAGAACCTGCGCTACACGAGCACCGACGTCGACTACCGCACGCTGTACGGCGACTCGTTCACGCTGCCCGGCGACTGGGCCGGCGACCCGGTGAACAAGCGCCTGTTCGGACGCTTCGCCGATGCGGCGATCACGAAGACCCAGCTGCTGACCGCCGACCAGCATCTGCAGGGCACGCTCGAAGCGGGCGGCATCCGCCACACGCTGCTCGCCGGACTGGACTACGCGCACTACCGCAAGAGCGGCCAGTCGGCGTTCGACGCGCCGGTGTACCTGGGCGGCACCGTCGCGCTGATCGACGCGTACGCGCCGGTCTACGGCAACTTCACGCCGCCGGCGTTCAGCGACATCCTGGGCTTCACGCAGCGCCAGCTCGGCCTGTACGTGCAGGACCAGATGAAGCTCGGTGCGAACTGGATCGTGATGCTGGGCCTGCGCCATGACCGCGCGCGCAACGAGACCGAAGGCGCCGATGCCCAGACCAGCTCGGCGACGACCAAGCGCGCCGGCCTGATGTACGCGTTCGAAGCCGGCTGGTCGCCGTATCTCAGCTACAGCGAATCGTTCACGCCGGTGGCCAACCAGGGCAACCAGCGCTTCGAGCCGCTGCGCGGCAAGCAATGGGAGCTCGGCGTGAAGTACGAGCCGCGCGACGGCGAGCTGAGCTTCAACGCCGCGGCCTACGACCTGCGCGAGGCCAACCAGCTGACCCAGACTGCGGAGGACATCGCCAACAACCGCTACAGCCAGCTCGGCGAGACCCATGCACTAGGCGTCGAGCTCGAGCTGAAGACCACGCTCGCACGCAGCGTCGACGTCATCGCGAACTACACCTACACGAACGTCGACGAGCAGATCGAGGCCGTGCCGCAGCACCAGGCCTCGGTCTGGGGCAAGTGGCGCTTTGCGCTGGCCGGCCGCACCGGCTTCGCGCTCGGCGCCGGCGTGCGCCACCTCAGCGCGTTCCACGA
>DATEFR010000419.1:0-2638 GCA_035280545.1 Burkholderiaceae bacterium
CCCCGAGCAGTTGTGGGAAACGACGATGGACCCGCAAGTGCGGCGCTTGCTGAGGGTGCAGATCGAGGATGCGATCGAGGCGGATCGCGTGTTCACGATGCTGATGGGCGACGAGGTGGAGCCGCGGCGCAACTTCATCGAGGGCAATGCGTTGCGGGCGGCGAATATCGACGTTTGATAGGAAGTCGCCCCGCTAGCGCGGGGCTTCTAAGTTCGCTCAGCCCGGGCCCAGATGTTTTCCGACCAGGCCGGTCATCTCGAACATCGTCACCTCGTCCTTGCCCATGACAGCCTTCAGCGTCGAGTCGCAAAGAATGTTGCGCTTGTTCGCCGGGTTCTGCAGGTTGTGCGCCTTGATGTAGTCCCAGAGGCGCTTCGTGACTTCCGTCCTCGGCAACGGCTCGGCGCCGACAACCGCGGCAAGCGCGGGGCTGGGTTTCAGGGCCTTCATGAAGGCGGTCGTCTTGGTGGGGGGTGTACTGGACATGCATTCGCCTCGAAAGAAAGGGAGGCGGAGCATACGCTCCGTCCCGTTGCGACCGCACCATTGTCGGAGAAGCAAGGTCTTGAACGCATCCGGGCCGCGGCGCCATAAAATCGCGGGTTCGGCCATGGCGGCCCTTTGGCCGCCTGCACCTCGACGATCCGGATTCGCATGTTGACTTCCAACCCTTTCGCAGTCCTTCTCGACCCCGTCGGCGTCCTCAGCGCGTGCGCCCAGTCCGGCGCGCTCGATGCCCTGCCCGTCAGCGCCAAGCGCTGCGCAGACCGCACGAGTCCCCACGTTGCCAGTGAGCTGGCCCAGTACGACGCGGAGGTCGACGAGGTCTACCAGCGGCTGATCGCGAAGGCCGCCAAGACCTCGCTGCCCGCGAAGTCGAAGAAGAGCGTGCGCGCCCAAGAGGCTTGAGCGCGGCGGGTCGCGGGCCAAGCCGCTCCACGCGGCGGCGATATAGTCGTCCATGGTGTTGACCTGACCACGGCGCCCGATGACCCATCTCACGCACGAAGAGGAGCGCTGGCGCACCGCGGTGCAGAACGCGGTCTTCGGGATCTGGGATCTGAACCCGCGCTGCGAAGTGGTCCAGTACTCGCCGCAGTGGAAGTCCCGGCTGGGCTTCCCGCGAGTCGATTCCCCTGACAGCACGTCGTTCTGGCGTAGCCGCGTGCACCCCGATGACTTCAATCCCATGCTGCGGGCGCTGCGGCTGCATCTGGACGGCTATACCCCGACGTACGAGATGCGGTTTCGCCTGCGAGCCGGCAACTTCCGGTATCTCACCGTGTTGTCGCGCGGCCGGGTGGTCGAACGCGATCACCGAGGCGAGGCGGTGCGCATGGTCGGCACGATGGTGGATCTGACGCGACGATGGCCCACGCCTGTGCTGGACGCAGCCGCGGCTGGCCAACATCTGGAGGGCACGTCGCCCCTCGAACTCCTGGGAACACAGTTGCAGCGGCAGGTGGGCGACCTCCTGGACATCGCCCTGCTGGACGGGAGCGCGTAGCGGCAGACCTGGTCCTGGCGTCACAGGTCGAGAATCTATTGGGCCGGGACCTGGCGTACCGCCTGCGTCATCTCGTCCTGCTGCGCCTGCACCCACTCCCGCGTCTTGCTCAGCTGCATCAGGGCCTGCTTCTGCTCCTCGGTCCACTCGCGGTGCTCCACATCGAGCAGCACTTCCACCCGCTCCGCGAGCAGGCGCAATGCCTCCTCGTCACCCAGGCCCTTGTACTCGCCGGCATGCGCCAGCAACAGCCAGCGCTCGCGTTTCAAGCTCTCGGCCGTGCCGCGGTACTTGACCCACAGCGAGCCGTACTGGTTCAGCAGCAGCACGCCTTCCAGCAGCGCGATCAACACACCGGCGGCGGCCACGACGTAGCGGAAACCGTCGCCCGGCAGGAAGGCGAGCAGCGGGATCGTGGCCGACAAGCCGATCAGCGTCAGCTTGATGCGCTTGTAGGTCGCCTGGTAGTGGTTGGCGCAGCGTGAGTAGTACTGGCGCTGGTCCTCGAGGCGATGCCAGGCGGCGTGGGACGCGGTCGGCTCGGGGACGGGGAAGTCCGCGCTGGTTGCGGTGGTCGTGGTTGTCATGCGGCTCTCCGGTGCCCATGCCTATCGGGTGACGACCGCGGCCTTCGCCAGCGGTGCGGCTGCGGTCACGACATCGGCGGTCGGCAGCCCCGTCATGGGTTGAGTCGAATGCGGCGTCGCCCTGCGTACGTGGCGTCTCAGCTGTGCGACTTCCGCCTGCCGCTGGCGCAGCGCGTCGTACCAGGGCTGCAGCGGCAGCACCCAGTCGCGCAGAGGGCCACTGGGCTCGTCGTCGCCGACTGCCTGCATGCGGGCGGGGTCTAGCAGCAGGTTGGCGCCGAAGCCGAAGTACCACTGCACGAGCGACAGGCCATAGTCCAGTGGATCGGTCGCGATCTTGTCGACGTGGCGTTGCCACTGGTCGTAGGTCGCGCTGGTCATCGCGGCGGTGTCCTCCGTCGCGCGCTCGAGGAAGCCCGGCAGCGTGTCCATGCCGACGACTTCGTAGAGATCGAGGTACTCCTGCGGTCCCGACGAAAACTCCTTCGGATCGTCGGCGTAGACCGCGATGCGCCGCGCGCCCTGCCGGCCGTCGAAGAAGCC
>DATEFR010000420.1:0-2750 GCA_035280545.1 Burkholderiaceae bacterium
CGGCCCAAGGATGGATCGCGAGCGCGCAGCCCCAGGCACGCGCCAACGCCATCGAGCAGCGGCTGTCGACCAGCCCGTCGCGCGCACTCGCCAGCAGCAGCACCGGTTCGCACGGCCGCGCCCGCGGTGCGTGAAAGCGCGCCGCGGCCCACAGCTGCCGCAGCGCGTTGGCGGCGGAGACCGGGAATTCGCGGCGATACGCGGCCCAGTGCTGCAGCAGGTCTCGTTCGTGCGACGGCGCGTTGCTCGTCAACCCGAGGATCGTGCGCTCGCGCGCCGGCGCATCGGGGCGAGTCAGCGCCAGCCTCAGCAAGGCCACGAGGTTGCGCGGCCGCAGCCGCCGGTACCACCGGCTGAACGGCCGCAAGCTGGTGTTGATCAGCACCAGCGTCGCGATGTCCTGCGGGCGTTGCATCGCCAACGCGGTCGCGACCATCGCGCCCAACGACATCGCGAGCACGCGATACGGCGGCGCAACGCCCCGCGCCTGCAGCGCCTGCCGGCAGTGTTCGGCCATCGCTTCGACCCGTGTCGGGCTGCGCTCGCGATGCAGCACGCCGTTGCCCGGCAGGTCCAGCGTGACGATGCGCGCGGCCGGCTCGGCGGCCTGCAGCACGGCGACGAACCGACCCCAGTGGCGCTGCTCGCGCGTCAGACCGCGCAGCAGCACCCACGGCAGCGGCGGCTGCGACGCGGCATCGCCAGCCATCGAGTTCACGCGGACGGTCTCCGATACCAGCGCGACAGCGCCGCCTCGTGCGCCGCCTCGCGTTGCGCGCCCTGCGGCCGCCAGCGCGCATGGCTCTGCGTCGCGCGCATCACGAAGTCCAGCCACACGGTATGCCGGCGCAGCACCCGCTCGCGACGGTGCTCGATCAGCGGGTTGAAGATGCCGTGGCGCGAGAACAGCTGGCGCGGGTTCTTCTTGACCCACAGCCACGAGCCCATCTCGAGCGTCAGCGGCAGGAAGGTCGACTCCGGCCGCTGTGCCAACGCGCGCAGGTACAGGTGATCCCACAGGTCGCCGTGCGCGAGGTACTGGCGGCTCTGCGGTTCGACGATGTAGCGGTGATGCGGGTGCGCGTCGTCGAGGATGCGCTGGAATGCGTGCAGGTCGGCCAGATGCGGAATCGGCCGCGCCGTGTGCGCATACGGAAACCAGACCCGGTCGCGCGTGCCGAACCCCGAGTGGCAGTCGACGACCATGCTGAACGGGCGCGCCAGCAGCTCGCGCTCGACGATGCGACACACGGCCTCGCTCTCGGCCTCCATAGGCGCGCCCGCCGCGCCGCGATACCACGGCAGCCGGCTGCTCTGGCGCTGCCCGCCGATCAGGAACGGCACGGGGTGCTCGGCGTCGACCGGTGCGTTGCGCATCAGGTCCACGCCGTTCGGGTTCGCGCGGGTCGATTGCGCCATGCCGCCGGGGTTGACGATGGGCATGAACACCAGGCGCAGCGCCTCGAGCTGGCGATGCAGGCTGCTGTCCCAGCGCAGCCGCATCACGAGGCTCGCCAGATGCGCGATCACGACCTCGGCGCCGATGCGCTCGAGCCCGTGCACGCCGCCGAAGAAGCCGGCGGCCGGCACGGACGGATCGGGGTTGCCCAGCGTGATCGCCAGCACCGGCAGGCGCGGCGCGCCGGCGCCCATGTCGATCTCGCAAACCACTTCGCGGGTCAGCATGGCCCCGCCGGCCGCGATGACCTGCTCCAGCTCGACCAGCTCGGGAAGCCGCTCCGGCGCCGTCAACGACGAACCATCGGCCGTCCCGACCGACGCGCGCGCCACAACGCCACGACTTCGAGCATCCCCGACAGCAGCGCAAGACTCAGGGCCAGCGGGCGCGACGACAGATAGGCGTTCATGCCGCGCAAGTTAGGGGCGAAGCGTGACAGGACCATGACAGCAGCGGCGGCAGCACCCCTTGTCGATGGCGGGCGGCGCTATGCTGGCGCGCAGGCAGATTCAGACTCCTTCGGGAGCCGTCCCCGATGGCGAGCTGGCAAGCGCATCTGGTGTCGTTCATGCTGCGCACGACCTTCAAGCCGCGGCTCGCCAAGGCGCTCGAAGTCACCGAGGCGCGCCGCCTGCTCGAATCGGGCGCGGCGCCGGAAGTACCGCGCGACCTCGAGGCGATACCCGGCGAGGTCGCCGGGCTGGGCGGCGAATGGGTGCACCGTCCCGGCACGGCGCCGCATGCCACGCTGCTGCATCTGCATGGCGGCGGCTACTTCTCGTGCTCGGCGCGCACGCACCGGCCCTACACCTGCTTCTTCGCAGCGCAGGGCTTCCGGGTCTACGCGCCGAACTACCGGCTCGCGCCCGAGCATCCGTTCCCGGCGGCGGTCGACGATGCGGTGCGCGTCTACCTGAGCCTCGCGAAGGCACTGGGCGGCGACACGCGCACGCTGGTCGTCACCGGCGATTCGGCCGGCGGCGGGCTGGCGCTCGCATTGATGCTGCGGCTGCGCGAAGCCGGCCATGCCCTGCCGGCCGCGATGGCGCTGTTCTCGCCGTGGACCGACCTCGCGACGACCGGCCCCTCGGCGATCGAGAACGAAGCGCACTGCTCGATGTTCGTCGCCGAGGGCATACGCCGCGGCGCAACCGGCTACCTTGCCGGCGCCGACCCGCAGCATCCGCACGCGAGCCCGCTGTACGCCGACTTGCGCGGGCTGCCGCCGATGCTGGTGCACGCGGCCGAGCGCGAGGCAATGCGAGACGACTCGACCCGCCTCGTCGAACGC
>DATEFR010000421.1:0-13643 GCA_035280545.1 Burkholderiaceae bacterium
AGTTGGGCGGCAGCTGCATGCCGGCGATCACGATCTTCGCGCCGGCCGCTTTCGATGCGCGCGCCATGTCGATCAGGTTCGTGCGCGTGGCTTCCAACGGCAAGCCGCGCAACGCGTCGTTGCCGCCAAGCTCGAGGATCACGATGGCCGGACGATGCTGCTTCAGCAGCGGCGGCAGGCGCGAGCGGCCGCCCGCGGTGGTGTCGCCGCTGATGCTGGCGTTGACCACCTCGTAGCCACGCACGTTCTTCTGCGGGCTCTGCGCGATGCGCTGCTGCAGCAGCGCGACCCAGCCGCGACCGCGCGCCAGTCCGTATTCGGCCGACAAGCTGTCGCCGACCACGAGCACACGCGGCGGCGCGGCCGACTCCGCCGTGGCCGCGAAGGCGCCCATCGGTACGACGACAAAGCCCGACGCAACGGCGGCCAGCGCGAGCACGCTACAGTGCGCCAGCCAGCGCCGTCTCGCCGGCACATCCTCTTCTTTTCGATCATCCATGTCCGAACCCATCATCGCTGTCGAGAGCGTCACCAAGCAGGTGCAGGACTCGACCGGCACCCTGACCATACTGCACGAGATCGACTTCACGCTGGCGGAGCGTCAATCGGCGGCGATCGTCGGCGCCTCGGGCTCGGGCAAGAGCACGCTGCTGGCCATCATCGCCGGCCTGGACACGCCGACCCGCGGCACCGTGCGGCTCGCCGGCGTCGACCTGTTCGCGATCGACGAGGATGCACGCGCCGCGGTGCGTGCCCAGAAAGTGGGGTTCGTGTTCCAGAGTTTCCAGTTGCTCGGCAACCTGAATGCACTGGAAAACGTGATGCTGCCGCTCGAGCTGCAAGGGCGCAGCGATGCGCGTGCGGCCGCGACCGAGATGCTGCAGCGCGTCGGCCTCGGCGCGCGGCTGCGGCACTATCCGCGGGTGCTGTCCGGTGGCGAGCAGCAGCGCGTGGCGCTGGCGCGCGCGTTCGTCGTGCAGCCTGCCGTGCTGCTGGCCGACGAGCCGACCGGCAGCCTGGATTTCGCGACCGGCGAGACCGTGATGGAGCTGATGTTCGCGCTGAACCGCGAAGCCGGCACGACGCTGGTGCTGGTCACGCACGACCGTGAGATCGCCGCGCGCTGCGACCGGCAGCTGCACATCGAGGCAGGCCGAGTGGCCGTTGGCGAGGCCTTGACCGGCTGAACTCCCTCTCCCGCTTGCGGGAGAGGGTTGGGGTGAGGGTCTTCTCCCGCAGGCAGGAGAAGGAGCCAACGTCAGTTGGTGAACTTGTAGTCGGTCTTCGCCTTGGAGCGCAGATCTTCGAGGAACGTCGCCATCTTCTGCTGCTCGAGCCGCTGCTTGATCTGCGGCTTGACTTCGTCGAGCGCCGGGAACTGGGCCTGGCGCGTGTCCTCGAGCTTGATGATGTGGTAGCCGAACTGCGTCTTGACCGGCTCCTGCGTCATCTCGCCCTTCTTCAGCTTGACCATCGCCTGCGAGAACTCGGGCACGTACGAGCCCGGTGCCGCGAAGTCGAGGTCGCCGCCGTTCGCGCCTGACCCCGGATCCTTCGAGTTCTTCTTCGCGAGCTCCTCGAAGCTCGCGCCGCCGTTGAGCTGCTTGATCAGCGCCTTGGCGTCGTCTTCCTTCTCGACCAGGATGTGGCGCGCGCGGTATTCGGTGCCGCCCGACTGGCCCTTGAACTTGTCGTATTCGGCCTGGATCTCGGTGTCGGTCACCACGTTCTTCTTCGAGAAATCCTCGCGCAGCGCCTGGCCGAGCAGCGCCTGGCGCGCCTGTTCCATCTGCGCCTTGAACTCGGGCGAGCCGGGCAGCCCGCGGCGCTCGGCTTCCTGCGCGACGATCTCGTCCATCACCAGCTTGTCGCGCACGCGCTGCTCGACGTCCGGCGGCAGTTGCTGGCCTTGTTGCGCGGCCTGCTTCTGGATCATCTTGATGAAGGTGTCGGCACGCGACTTCGGCACGGCCTTGCCGTTGACCACGGCGATGTTCTGCGCTTGCGCGGCGAGCGGCAGCGCGGCGCCGGTTGCGAGCAGCAGCGCCGAAGCGGCCGCGGAGACGAGAAAACGCTGTTTCATGGCGAGGCCTTTCAACTGGAAACGAAATGGGGAAGTGAGGAGGTGGGCTGTCGAGTCGCGCACGGCACGCCGGCGGTGCGGGCAAGCATCGACGAGGGAGGATTCAAACATCGCCCGGTGCACGGGCGTCGATCGCCAGGGCGTGGATGCCGCGCGGGATCAGCGCGTTCAGCGAATCATATACGAGCCGATGTCGTGCCAATCGTGACAAACCGTTGAAGCGCGCGCTGACGATGCGCACCGAGAAGTGCCGGCCCTCGCGGGCGCCGGCATGGCCGGCATGCAGGTGGCTGTCGTCGCGCACGTCGAGCGCGAGCGGCGCGAGCGCCGCCTGCAACGCCGCCTCGACCTGGGCGGCGCTGACGTTCCCGCCGCCGGGCTGCGCCGGCGACGGCGTACCGACCGTCGCCGTCATCGCTGCGGTCCCGGCGCCGATTCCGCTTCGGGCTTCATGTGCCGGCTCAGGTAGACGCCTTGCGCGAGCATGAACAGCAGCATCAGCCCGGTCGTGCCGAACGCCTTGAACGTGAACCAGGTCGAGGTCGAGAAGCTGTACGCGACGTACAGGTTCAACAGGCCCATCAGCGCGAAGAACGCGATCCAGGCGAAGTTCAGACGCTGCCAGACGGCGGCCGGCAGCTCCAGCTGTTCGCCGATCAGCGTCTGCAGCAGGTTCTTGCGGAACAGCGTCTGGCTGGCCCAGAACGCGAGGCCCATCGACCAGTACAGAACGCTGGGCTTCCACTTGATGAAGGTCGGGTTGTGGAACCAGATCGTCGCGCCGCCGAGCACGACGGCGAGCACGAAGGTCATCCACAGCATCAGGTCGACCTTGCGGCCGCGCGCGAGCAGGTAGGCGATCTGCGCGGTCGTCGCGAGGATCACGACGGCGGTCGCGAGCAGCGCCGGCGCTTCCTCGGTGCCGACGACGCCGCCTGACACGATGAAGCCGAAATGGTCGGTGGCGAAGCGCGCGGCCCAATCGACATGGCTTTCGGCGTACTTCGCGGTGCCGAAGAACAGGATGATCGGCAGAAAGTCGAGGAGGAACTTCATTGAGTGGGGAGACTGTTCCCCCTGGGCCTATTTCGGCGCGAAGTTTATCGCGGCCGAGTTGATGCAGTAGCGCTCGCCGGTCGGCTCGGGGCCGTCGTCGAAAACGTGGCCCAGATGCGAGCCGCACTTGTTGCAGCGCACCTCGATGCGGACCATGCCGTGACTCTTGTCGACGACGCGCTCGATCACCTCGCTGTTGACCGGCTCGAAGTAGCTGGGCCAGCCGCAGCCGGCGTCGAACTTCGTGTCGGAGGCGAACAGCGGCGTGCCGCAGCCTATGCAGTTGTAGCGGCCGTCGTCCCAGTGGTTCCAGTACTTGCCGGAGAACGGCCGCTCGGTCGCCGCGTGGCGGGCGACCTGGTACTGCATCGGGTCGAGCTGGGTGCGCCACTCGGCGTCGGTCTTCTCGACAGGGTAGTGCTTGTTGTCGTCGTCTTGACTCATGATGAACAGGACACCTCGATCGTCTGCGCCCAGTCGGGCGGGAAGCCGGCATATGCCGCGGCCGCATCGGCCGGCACGCCGTCAGGCTGTTCGTCGAACGGCTGCCGCAGAGCTTTCAGCAGTTGCGCGATTTCGCCGAAGTCGCCTTGCTCGGCCCGCCGGATCGCGGTCTCGGCCAGGTGGTTGCGCAGAACGAACTTGGGGTTCGCGGCGCGCATCCTCAAGACCCGCTCGGCATCGACGCTGGATTCGCGCGCGAGGCGCTGGGCATAACGTTGCGCCCAGGCGTCGAATGCCTCGCGGTCTATGAAGAGGTCGCGCACCGCGGCGTTGTTCGAGCCGGGCGTGGTCGCGAAGTCGCCCAGGCGCCGGAACGCGATCGAGAAGTCGACCCGGTCGCCGGCCATCAAGCGCAGCAGATCGTCGGCCAGCTCGCGGTCGCCATCCTCGCGCGTCGCCAGGCCCAGCTTCGTGCACCAGCGCGCGAGCATGGCCTGTGCGTAGGCCTCCTTGTAGGTCTCGAGCTCGGCCAGCGCCGCGTCCGGATCCTCGATCAGCGGCAGCAGCGCCTGCGCCAGGGCATGCAGGTTCCAGAAGGCGACGTTGGGCTGACGGGCCCAGGCATATCGGCCGCTGTCGTCCGAATGGTTGCAGATGTGACCGGGATCGAACGCGTCGAGAAAGCCGAACGGGCCGTAGTCGATCGTCAGCCCCAGGATGGACATGTTGTCGGTGTTCATCACGCCGTGGCAGAAGCCCACCGATTGCCAGTCCGCCATCAGCTCGGCGGTGCGGCGCGCGACCCGGCCCAGCAGCGCGAGCGCAGGTTGCGGCGCAGCGGCGCAGTCCGGGTAGTAGTGCTCGATCACGAAGTCGGTGAGCAGGCGCAGCCGCTCGGGTTGGCCGTGGTGCGCGAAGTGCTCGAAGTGGCCGAAGCGGATGAAGCTCTCGGCGACCCGCGTCACCACCGCAGCCGACTCGATGCGCTCGCGCCGCACCGGCAGCGGCGAGCCGGTGATGCACAGCGCGCGGGTCGTCGGGATGCGCAGCGCCTGCATCGCCTCCGAGCACAGGAATTCGCGGATCGACGAGCGCAGCACCGCGCGGCCGTCGCCCATGCGCGAGTAGGGCGTGTGGCCGGAGCCTTTGAGTTGCAACTCGAACCGGCCGCCGGGTGCGTCGACCTCGCCCAGCAGCAGCGCGCGGCCGTCGCCGAGCTGCCCGGCCCAGACGCCGAACTGGTGGCCGCTGTAGACGCTCGCGAGTCGCCGCATGTCGGGCCAGGTCGCATTGCCGCTGAACACGGCCAGCGCCTCGCCCCGCTCCATCCAGTCGGCCGGCCAGCCGAGCAGCGCGGCGCAGTCGGGGCTGGTCGCGACCCAATGCGGCTGCGGCAGCGGTTCGGCCGCGAGCTCGGTGTAGAAACCCGCACCCAGCGTGTGGAATCGATGGGTCCAGTGCACGTCCCAATCGGGTGCTGGCGCATGTGCAGTCGTCGACGGCAACGCAGCGAGTTCGGCGGCATCGGCATTCATCGGGCCAGTGTAGCGAGCGGCTGCGCGCGCCGCCGCCGCAGGGGGCAAAGCCGTTCATGACCGTGCGATGAACAGGCGTGTCTGCCGCATGGGCACACACCCGCTGTCGCGGGTGCGACAGCCGTTTGGGGTAGTCCCTGTAACTGCTGCTACGTGTTTCCTTTACCTTTGCACGCGATCCAATTTCACCGTTCAGGAGCCCACCATGCAGTCCCGCGCTTCATCCTTCAACCGGCGTGTTTTCCATGTGGCGCTGGGGGCTGCGCTGGCCGTCACGGCCGGGGCTGCACTCGCGCAAGCCAAACCCGCGGCGAAGCCGCTCGCCGGACAGACCGTCAAGCTCATGTGGATCGACCCGCTGACCGGCCTGATGGGTCCGGTCGGCACGAACCAGCTGAAGTCGCAGCAGTTCATCGCCGAGAAGATGAGTGCGACCAACCCGGCCGGCGTGAAGTTCGAGGTCATCGGCGTCGACAACAAGCTGAGCCCCACCGAAAGCCTGAACGCACTGAAGTCGGCGATCGACCAGGGCATACGCTACGTGATCCAGGGCAACGGCTCGTCGGTTGCGATCCCGTTGATCGATGCGATCAACAAGCACAACGAACGCAACCCGGGCAAGGAGATCGTCTTCCTGAACGAAGCCGCGGTCGACCCGGACCTGACCAACAGCAAGTGCAGCTTCTGGCATTTCCGCTTCGACGCCGACACGACGATGAAGATGGAAGCGATGACCACGTTCATCAAGGACCAGAAGGACGTTCACAAGATCTTCCTGCTGAACCAGAACTACTCGCATGGCCAGCAGGTCACGAAGTACGCGAAGGAGATGCTCAAGCGCAAGCGTCCCGACATCGAGATCGTCGGCGACGATCTGCACCCGCTCGCGCAGGTGCGCGACTTCGCGCCGTACATCGCGAAGATCAAGGCCTCGGGCGCCGACAGCGTGATCACCGGCAACTGGGGCTCCGACCTCGCGCTGCTCGTCAAGGCCGCGAACGAAGGCGGCTACACCGGCAAGTTCTTCACCTACTACACCGGCGTGACCGGCACGCCGACCGCGCTGGGCCAGACCGGTGCCGGCAAGGTCTACCAGGTTGCCTATGCCCACTACAACATGGGCGGCGCCTACCAGACCGTGATGAACGATTTCAAGGCCAAGTTCAACGACGATCTCTACACCGGCTCGATCGTGCGCATCTACGAATACCTCGGCGAGGCGATGGCCAAGGCCAAGTCCACCGATCCGGTCAAGGTGGCGTTCGCGATGGAGGGCTTGAAGATCAAGAGCGCGTTCGGCGGCGAGACCGAGATGCGCAAGTCCGACCATCAGCTGCAGCAATCGCTGTACATGACGGTCTGGCAGAAGGCCGACGCGAAGTATCCGTACAGCCCCGAAAACACCGGGATGACGCTGGCGCCGGTGGCCGACTACCCGCCGTATGTCTCGAGCACGCCGACGAGCTGCCAGATGGCGCGCCCCTCGGCGTCGTAATCGGTCCTAGCGCGAGAATCGGCCCGGAGCGATCCGCCGGGCCGTTTTGTTTGCAGGGCATGCCGGCCCATTTCCCGAGAGAGTCTTCGCGCACAGACGATGGAGTTCTTCACGATATCGATGCTCAACGGCCTGAGCTACGGGCTGTTGCTGTTCATGCTGAGTTCGGGCCTGACGCTGATCTTCAGCATGATGGGCGTGCTCAACTTCGCGCATGCGAGCTTCTACATGGTCGGCGCCTACGTGGCCTACACGGTCGCGCGCATCGTCGGGTTCTGGCCCGGGCTGATCATCGCGCCGCTGGTCGTCGCGGCGCTGGGCGCGATGTTCGAGCGCTACTGCCTGCGCCGGGTGCACAAGTTCGGCCATGTGCCGGAGCTGCTGATCACGTTCGGGCTGTCGTACGTGATCCTCGAGCTGGTGCAGCTGATCTGGGGCCGCACCGCGGTCGAATTCCAGCCGCCGGAGAGCCTGCGCGGCCCGGCGTTCACGCTGGTCAATTCGTCGCTGGACGGCCTGCACGTGGTCTGGGGTGCGGCGCCGGCGGCGATGTGCCGGGCGGCCGACGCCGCGGTGCGCATCGTCTGCTCGCCGTTCCCGGCAACGCGCGGCTTCATGATGCTGGTGGCGCTGTTGATGCTGGTCGCGCTGTGGCTGATGCTGTCGCGCACCCGGATCGGCCTCGTGATCCAGAGCGCGTTGACGCACCCCGAGATGGTCGAGGCACTGGGCCACAACGTGCCCCGCGTGTTCATGCTGGTGTTCGGCGCCGGCGCCGGGCTCGCGGGCCTCGCCGGCGTGATCGGCGGCAGCACCTTCGTGACCGAGCCGTCGATGGCGGCCACCGTGGGGTCGGTGATCTTCGTCGTCGTCGTGGTCGGCGGGATGGGGTCGCTGGCCGGTGCATTCATCGCGTCGCTGCTGATCGGCGTGATCCAGACCTTCGCGGTGGCGCTCGACTATTCGGTGGGCGGCATGCTCGCCGGCCTGGGCTTCAAGGTCGATGGCGGCCACTCGCTGCTGACCCTCACGCTGGCGCAGGTCGCGCCCATCCTGCCGTATCTATTCCTGGTGCTGATCCTGATCTTCCGCCCGAAGGGGCTGATGGGTACGCGGGAGGGCTGAGACGATGAGCTCGATCGCTTCCACGACCTCTTCGTCGTCTTCCTCCTCCCGATCGGTGCCCGCGGGCGGCGCTGCGCTGCACGGGTACGGCGCACTGGGCCGGCGCGACCTGATCGCCTGGCTGGTCTTCGCAATCGTGCTGGCCATCGCGCCCCAGGTGTTTTCCAGCGGCCTGGGCGTGACGATGCTGTCGCAGATCGGCATCGCGATCGTCGCCTGCCTCTCGTACAACATGCTGCTGGGGCAGGGTGGCATGCTGAGCTTCGGGCATGCGGTCTACAGCGGGCTCGGCGCCTACATCGCGATTCATGCGCTGAAGGCGGTTGGCGACGGCACGTTCCCGCTGCCGGTCAGCTTGATCCCGCTGGTCGGCGGCGTCTCGGGCTTGTTCTTCGCGGTGCTGCTGGGGTTCGTGACGACGAAGAAGTCGGGAACGACCTTCGCGATGATCACGCTGGGCCTGGGCGAGCTGGTGTTCGCGATGTCGCTGATGGTGCCCGAGTTCTTCGGCGGCGAGGCGGGCGTGGCCGCCAATCGCACCGCCGGCAAGCCGTTCATGGGCATCACCTTCGGGCCGCAGATCCAGGTGTACTACCTGCTCGCGATCTACACGTTCGTCTGCACCGCGCTGATGTACGCGTTCACGCGAACGCCGCTGGGCCGCATCCTCAACGCGGTGCGCGACAACCCCGAGCGGGTCGAGTTCATCGGCTACAGCACGCAGAGGGTGCGCTACATCGCCTTCATCATCGCCGGCTTCTTCGCCGGGATGGCGGGCGGCATGTACGCGTTGAACTTCGAGATCGCGACGGCGGAAGTCGTCGGCGCGGCGCGCTCCGGCGCCTATCTGCTGTTCACCTTCCTCGGCGGCGCGACCTTTTTCTTCGGGCCGATCATCGGGGCCGTGCTGATGGTCGTGTCGCTGGTGCTGCTGTCGGAGCTGACGAAGGCCTGGCTCCTGTACCTCGGGCTCGTGTTCCTGCTGATGGTGATGTATGCGCCAGGCGGCATCGCGAGCCTGATCATGATGAACCTGCGGATCGCGAAGTTCGGCAAGCTCGGCCGGCTGCTCGCGGGCTACGCGGCGCTCGTGCTGACCGGCCTGGTGCTGTTCGTCGGCGTCGCCGCGATGATCGAGATGGTGTACCACTTGCAGCTCAACGAGGCGCTCGGGCCGGAGATGAAGTTCATGGGCGTGATGCTCGACGCGAGGGGCGCGGCGAGCTGGCTGGGCGCGCTCGCGATCGGGCTGGTCGGGCTGGTCGGGTTCGAATTTGCACGGCGGCGCTTCGCGCGCCGCTGGGGCGAGGTGCAGACCGAGATCGCCGAGGCGATCCGGGCGGAGGAGCTGGCATGAGCGGCAGCGGCGGCTATGCCGTCGAGCTGAAGGACTTGTGCAAGTCCTTCGGCAAGACCCAGATCATCCGCGGCGCGAACCTCGCGGTCGTGCCTGGCGAGCGGGTCGCGATCATCGGCCCGAACGGCGCCGGCAAGTCCACGCTGTTCAACCTGATCAGCGGCCGCTTCGGCGCCACCAGCGGCGAGGTGCGGCTCAACGGCGAGCGCATCGACGGGCTCGCGCCGTTCGAGATCAACCGCAAGGGGCTGTCGCGCAGCTTCCAGATCACCAACATCTTCGGCCGGCTCTCGGTGTTCGAGAACCTGCGCTGCGGCGTGCTGTGGTCGCTGGGCTATCGCTACGCATTCTGGAAATTCCTCGCCGGCCTGAAGGACGCGAACGATCGCGCCGAACAGTTGCTGCACGACATACGCCTCGAGCGCAAGCGCGACACGCTCGCGATGAACCTGACCTACGCCGAGCAGCGTGCGCTCGAGATCGGCATCACGATCGCCGGCGGCGCGGAGGTGATCCTGCTGGACGAGCCGACCGCCGGGATGAGCAAGAGCGAGACCGCGCGCTTCATCGAGCTGATCCGCGATGTCACGATGGGCAAGACGCTGCTGACCGTCGAGCACGACATGGGCGTGGTGTTCGGCCTCGCGGACAAGATCGCGGTGCTGGTCTACGGCGAGGTGATCGCATTCGACACGCCCGACAAGGTGCGCGCCAACGCACGCGTGCAGGAGGCGTACCTCGGCTCGGTGCTTGCCGAGACGCAGGCCGCGGAGGCGGGGCACTGATGCTGCAACTGACAGACCTGCACGCCTACTACGGCAAAAGCCACATCCTGCACGGCGTCGATCTGACGGTCGGCGAGGGCGAGATCGTCAGCCTGCTGGGCCGCAACGGCTCGGGCCGCTCGACCACGGTCAAGACCATCATGGGCTTGGTCGCCGGCGAGGGCTCGGTGAAGTTCCGCGACCAGGAGATCCTCGGTCATCATGCGTTCGACATCGCGCATCGCGGCATCGGCTACGTGCCGGAGAACCGCGACATCTTTCCGAAGCTGACGGTGCACCAGAACCTGCAGCTCGGCGAGAAGCGCGGCCGCAACGCCAAGAAGAAGCCGCGCTGGACCTTCTCCGACATGTACGACATGTTTCCGCGCCTGAAGGAGCGCGAGCACACCGAGGCCGGCGTGCTCTCCGGCGGCGAGCAGCAGATGCTGACGCTGTGCCGCACGCTGATGGGCGACCCCGACCTGATCATGATCGACGAGCCGACCGAAGGCCTCGCGCCGAAGATCGTCGAGCTCGTCGCCGAGTACCTGAAGACGCTGAAGAACCGCGGCGTGTCGGTGCTGCTGGTCGAGCAGAAGCTGACGATCGCGCTCCAGATCTCCGAGCGCTGCTACGTGATGGGTCACGGCAGCATCGTCTTCGAGGGAACGCCGGCAGCGCTGCGCGCGAATGCGGACGTGCGCAAGGAGTGGCTGGAAGTTTGAAGGGAAGGGCTTCGATACCTCAGCCCGAAGGGGCGAGAGGCCAGAGTGCCCGTTCGGCCTGAGGTATCGAAGGCCTGGTCATCGAAGGCTCTGCCATGCCTTGTCACTGGTGAGACACGCACGGCACTCGGCATGTGCCTAGAATCGAACGATCGTTCTTTTCTCCTTCCACCATCCAGCAGACCAGGGGTCGAGTCATGAGCGCTACTTACGAAACTCGCGGCGACGTCGCGGTCATCACGCTGAACAACCCGCCGGTCAACGGCCTGGGGCACGAAACGCGGCTAGGCATCACGAACGGCGTCGAGAAGGCGCTGGCCGATGCGAGCGTCAAGGCCATCGTGATCACCGGCGCCGGCAAGGCGTTCTCCGGCGGCGCCGACATCAAGGAGTTCGGCACGCCCAAGGCGCTGGCCGAGCCCAACCTGCTCAGCGTGATCCTCGCGCTCGAGGCGAGCACCAAGCCCATCGTCGCGGCGATCCACAGCGTCTGCATGGGCGGCGGCCTCGAACTGGCGCTCGGCTGCCACTACCGCGTCGCGGCGCCGGGCACGCAGGTCGCGCTGCCCGAGGTGAAGATCGGCCTGCTGCCGGGCGCCGGCGGTACGCAGCGGCTGCCGCGCGTGCTGGGCCTGGAGACCGCGATGAACATGATCGTCAGCGGCGAGGCGGTGAAGAGCGAGCTGCTGGCGCAGGCGCCGGGGCAGAAGCTGTTCGACAAGCTCGCCGACGGCGACGTGCTGGATGCCGCGATCGCGTTCGCGAAGGAAGTGGCCGACAAACGTCCGCTGCCGCTGGTGCGCGACCTGAAGGTCAAGCATCCCAACGTCGACGCCTACGTGCAGTTCGTGCGCAACACCGTCGGCGCGATGTCCAAGAACTTCCCCGCGCCGGGCAAGTGCGTCGATGCGGTCGCCGCGTCGACCCGACTGCCGTTCGACCAGGGCATGAAGCTCGAGCGCGAATATTTCGTCGGGCTGATGTTCACGCCGGAGAGCAAGGCGCTGCGCCACGCGTTCATGGCCGAGCGCGCGACCTCGAAGATCCCCGATGTGCCGGCCGACACGCCGACCCGCCCGATCAACAAGGTGGCCGTGATCGGCGCCGGCACGATGGGCGGCGGCATCGCGATGAACTTCCTGAACGCCGGCATCCCGGTGATCCTCCTCGAGATGAAGCAGGAGGCGCTGGACAAGGGCGTCGGCGTGATGCGCAAGAACTACGAGGCGCAGGTCAAGAAGGGCAAGCTCAAGCAGGACAAGCTCGATGCGCGCATGGCGCTCCTGAGCACCACGCTCAAGTACGACGACCTGAAGGACGCCGACCTCGTGATCGAAGCCGTGTTCGAGGACCTGGCCGTCAAGGAGCAGGTGTTCAAGACGCTGGACGAGGTGATGAAGCCAGGCAGCATCCTCGCGTCCAACACCTCGACGCTGGACCTGAACAAGATCGCCGCGTTCACGAAGCGTCCGGCCGACGTGATCGGCATGCACTTCTTCAGCCCGGCCAACGTGATGAAGCTGCTCGAGGTCGTGCGCGGCGAGAAGACCGCGAAGGACGTGCTGGCGACCGTGATGGCGCTGGGCAAGAAGATCCGCAAGACCTGCGTCGTCAGCGGCGTGACCGACGGCTTCATCGGCAACCGCATGATCGAGCAGTACTCGCGCCAGGCCGGCTTCCTGCTGGAAGAGGGCGCAACGCCGGCGCAGGTCGACAAGGCGATGGAGAAGTTCGGCATGGCGATGGGCCCGTTCCGCATGGGCGACCTGGCCGGCAACGACGTGGGCTGGTACATCCGCAAGCGCCGCTACCTCGAGAAGCCGAACCTGCGCTACAGCAAGACCGCCGACCTTCTCTGCGAGATGGGCCGCTTCGGCCAGAAGACCGGCGCCGGCTGGTACGACTACGTGCCGGGCAAGCGCGATGCGATCCCGAGCCCGGTGGTGGTCGAGATGATCGAGAAGCACCGCAAGGAGCTGGGCATCACGCCGCGCAAGATCAGCGACGAGGAGATCGTCGGAAGGCTGGTCTACGCGCTGGTCAACGAAGGCGCCAAGATCGTCGACGAAGGCATCGCGCTGCGCGCCTCCGATGTCGACATGGTCTACCTGACAGGCTACGGCTTCCCGCTGCACCGCGGCGGGCCGATGAACTATGCCGACACGGTGGGTCTGTACAACGTCGCGCAAACGATGAAGCGCTTTGCCGCGAACCCGCACGACGACGCGGCGTTCTGGCAGCCGGCGCCGCTGCTCGCGAAGCTCGCAGCCGAGGGCAAGACGTTCAGCTGACTTCCCACTGACCGCTGCCGCGTACCGTGCGCAAGCTGTTCGCGCTCCTCGTCATCGTCGTCCTCTCGCTGGCCGTTGCGGTCGGTGCGAAGACGCTGATGACGCCGTCGCGCCAGCTTCAGGTCGCGGCCGCGACGCCCGTGACGGTCGACACGGCCGCGGCAGCCGAGCGGCTCGCGGCGGCGGTGCGCTTCAAGACGGTCGCGGCTATCGACGACGAGAGCGCGAACAGCGCCGAGTTCGAGGCGCTGCACGCGCATCTGCGTGCCAGCTTCCCGAAGGCGCACGCGGTGCTCAAGCGCGAGACCTTCGGCCGCTTCGGCCTGCTCTACACCTGGACCGGCAGCGATGCGAAGGCGCAGCCGTTCGCGCTGATGGCGCACCAGGATGTCGTGCCGATCGCACCCGGCACCGAGCGCGACTGGGAACAGCCGCCGTTCTCCGGCGCGCAGAAGGACGGCTTCATCTGGGGCCGCGGCGCGTGGGACGACAAGGGCAACTTGATGAGCATCCTCGAAGCGGTCGAGATGCTCGCGGCGTCGGGCTTCCAGCCGCGCCAGACGATCTACCTGGTGTTCGGCCACGATGAAGAGATCGGCGGCGAGCGCGGCGCCGCGCAGGTCGTCAAGCTGTTCAAGGAGCGCGGCGTGCGGCTGCAGTTCGTGCTCGACGAGGGGCTGTTGATCACCGACGGGTTGCTCAAGGGGCTGGACTCGCCGCTCGCGCTGGTCGGTGTCGCCGAGAAGGGCTACCTGAGCCGGCAGCTCA
>DATEFR010000422.1:0-2558 GCA_035280545.1 Burkholderiaceae bacterium
CAGCGCTTCCTTGGCCGCGATCAGCACCCAGGTGCCCAGCGCCAGCGCCGGCATCTCGCCGGCCACCGGCGAGATGAAGATCGCGAGCATCAGCACCAGGCCGTTGCGCGTCAGCCCGTTGATCAGGTTGCCGGAGAAAAATGGCGCGATCGCGAACACCGCGAGCAGGCGCGGCAGCGTCAGCGCCACCGGCGCAAACATGCCTTCGATCGCGGTGAGCTCGGTGACCTGCATCGCGAGGGCTCCGTGTCAGACGGCGCGTTGCATGGACCAGCGCACCGCCGCGACCTCTTCGGCCTGCGCGTCGACACACGCATCGCGGCTTCGTTGCTGCTGCTTCAGCTCGCGCTGCTGCATGCGGGTGGCCTTCTCGACATGGCCCACCGCCGTGCGCAAGGCGGCGCGGCTCGCGTCGAGCGCGCGCTCGCGTTCGGCCGAGGCTGCCTGCGCCTGCTGCACGACACGATCCTGCTGCGCGATCGCGGCATCGAGCGCACCGCTCCACGCGGTCGCGGCGACCAGCTGCGCGACATGGCCGCCGCCCTCGCCCAAAGCCGCGCGCGTGGCCTGCCAATGCGCCACCTTGGCCGCGGCGCGCTGTTCGCGCTCGGCCTGCTCGCGCTGCAGTTGCGCGCGGCTGCGCTCGGCCTCGCGGCGCTCGGCCAGCATCTTCTCGAGCGCGCTGCGCTTGCGCCGCTCGCGCACGTCGATCAGCCGATCCCACTCGATGGTCATGCGGTGACCTCGCCCCGCAACACACGTTGCAACGCGGCCACCGTGCGATCGAACGCGTCGTGCACGCGAGGCGGCTGCGCGAGGAAGCCCTGCATTGCCGCGCGCAGCCGCACCGCTTCGTCGGCCTGCGTATCGGCGCCGGCGCGGTACTCGCCGATCTGGATCAGCAGCTCGAGCTCCTGGTACTTCGCGAGCAGCGCGCGCCAGCGGTCGGCCGCGGCGCGATGTTCGGCCGACACGATGTTGGGCATCACGCGGCTCACGCTCGCGAGCACATCGACCGCCGGGTAGTGGCCGGCCGCCGCGAGCTTGCGCGACAGCACGACGTGGCCGTCGAGAATGGAGCGCACCTCCTCGGCGATCGGGTCGTTCTCCTCGTCGCCTTCGGTCAGCACCGAGTACACCGCGGTGATCGCGCCGGTCTCGCCCTGCCCCGCGCGCTCGAGCAGCTGCGGCAGCATCGAGAAGATCGACGGCGGGTAGCTGCGCCGCGTCGGCGGCTCGCCGCTGGCCAGGCCGATCTCGCGCTGCGCCCGGGCGAAGCGCGTCAGCGAATCGACCAGCAGCAGCACGCGGGCGCCCTGATCGCGGAAGTACTCGGCGATCGTCGTGCCCACATAGGCCGACTTGATGCGCTCCATCGGCGGCCGGTCCGAGGTCGAGACCACCATCACGGTCTTCGCAAGACCTTCCGGGCCGAGGTTGTGCGTGATGAACTCCTGGACCTCGCGCCCGCGCTCGCCGACCAGCACGATCACGTTGACATCGGCCGTCGAGCCGCGCGCCAGCATGCCCAGCAACGTGCTCTTGCCGACGCCCGGCGGCGAGAACACGCCCAGGCGCTGGCCGACGCCCAACGTCAGCAGCCCGTCGAGGCAGCGCAGCCCGGTCGGCATGGGCTTGTCGATCAGGCGGCGTGCGAGCGGGCTCACCGGGCTCTGGTGCACCGGCCGGCGTTCGAGGCTGGCGGGCAGCGCGCCGCGGCCGTCGAGCGGCGTGCCCAACGCATCGAGCACGCGGCCCAGCAGCGCTGCGCCGACCGGGCAGTCGAGGCCGCGACCGCTGGGCACGACCTCGGTCAACGCCGAAAGCCCGGTGGTCGCGCCCAGCGGCGTCAGGATCGCGCCCTGGTGCGCGAAGCCGACGACCTCGGCGAGCAGCGGTGGCTCACCCGGCGTGACGAGCTCGCACAGCTCGCCGACATGGGCCTGGATCCCGGTGGCCTCGATCACCATGCCGACCGCCTTGCTGACCCGCCCGCGCATCGCGAGCGGTACGACCCGCGCGAAGGTCTGCTCGAGATCGGCCGCGATGCCGCGCGCCGCACCGGCCAGCGCGTCGGTTTCATCGAGCGCGGGCCGCCTGCTCATCAGCGGGCCTCCGCCGTGCCGGTCATCGTGGCCGGCAGGCCACCGCGCTCGACCGCCTTGCGGAATGCGGCCAGCTGCGCATCGAGCCCGATCTCCAGCGTGCCCGATGCGGTGCTGACCACGCACGCGCCATCGGCCAGCGCCGCATCCGGCGTGACCGCAACGTTCAGCGGCCAGTCGGCGGCTTCGCCCAAGCGCGCCAGCGCGGCGCGCAACGCGGCCTCGTAGGCCGGTGCAACGCGCATCGCGATGAACGGCTCGCTGCGCACCAGCGTCTCGACGCGCGCGAGCGCCGCGGCCAGCAGCGCGGCCGGGTCGGCCTCGGCCATGAACTGCCCGACCGCCTTCACGACGATCGCCGCCATCGCGCTGCGCAGGCCTTGCAGCTGGGCCTGCGTCGCGAGCGCGTCGCGGGTCAGCCGCTGCGCGTACTCGGCCTGCGCGAGCCGCAAC
>DATEFR010000423.1:0-4539 GCA_035280545.1 Burkholderiaceae bacterium
CAGGTGTTGCGGATCGCCAAGCCCGACGAGGCGTATTTCTGGGCCACACATGCCGGGGCCGAGCTCGATCTGCTGATGATCAAGGACGGGCGGCGCATCGGTGTCGAGTTCAAGCGCGCCGACGCACCGACGTTGACGCCCTCCATCCGCACCGCGCTGGCAGACCTTCAGCTCGACGCGGTCTATGTCGTGTACCCGGGCTCGCGGCGGTATCGCCTCGCCGAAAACGTCGAGGCGGTGCCGCTCGGCGCGTTGTTGCCGCAACATGCAGCTTGACGAGATGGACTCACGCCGAGTGCACGAAACCACAGGCGCTCGCGGCCGGTCGTTTTTCCGCGACAATTCGAGCACGATGCTCGCCCAACGAACTTTGACCTCGATGACCCGTGCCGTCGGTGTCGGCGTGCACGGCGGCGAGCGGGTCGAGATGACCTTGCGGCCGGCCGCGCCCGATACCGGCATCGTGTTCCGCCGTGTCGACCTGCCGCAGCCGGTGGACATCGAGGTGGATCCGTTCGCAGTGTCCGACACGCGGATGGCGACCACGATCTCGCCGAACGGCGAGCCGGGCGGGCCGCAGGTCAAGACGATCGAGCACCTGCTGTCGGCCTGCGCCGGCCTGGGCATCGACAACCTGCGCGTCGACATCACGGCCGACGAGGTGCCCATCCTCGACGGCTCGGCCGCGGCGTTCGTGTTCCTGCTGCAAAGCGCCGGCATCGAACTGCAGAAGGTGCCCAAGCGCTTCATGCGCATGCTGAAGCCGGTCGAGGTGCGCGAGGGCCAAGGGCTGAGCCTGAAGTGGGCGCGCCTCGAGCCGTTCGAGGGCTACAAGCTCAGCTTCGAGATCGAGTTCGACCATCCGGCGGTCAGCCAGACCGGGCAGCGCTTCGTGTTCGACATGGCGTCGGGCCACTACAAGCGCGACATCGCCCGCGCCCGCACGTTCGGCTTCACGAAGGATCTGGACATGATGCGCTCGCGCGGCCTCGGGCTGGGCGGCAGCATGGACAACGTGATCGTGGTCGGCGACACCGGGGTGCTGAACAGCGACGGCCTGCGCTACGACGACGAATTCGTCAAGCACAAGATGCTCGATGCGATCGGCGACATGCAGGTGATGCGCCATCCGCTGATCGCCGCGTACAGCGCGTTCAAGTCGGGCCACGCGCTGAACAACAAGCTGCTGCGCGCGGTGCTGGCCGATCCGAGCACCTACGAGATCGTGACTTTCGACGACGAACGTCAGGCGCCGGCCGGGCTGGCCGAGCTGGCGCCGGCGTGGTGACGCCGCCTTGCCGCGTGTCGCCGCCGCGACTGCATGCTGATCTTTCGCTGGATCGTTCTGCTGTTGCTGGCGGCCGGGGCGCTGAGCTTCGCGATGTACATCGGGACCGGGCAGGCGCGCTGGCGCCGGATCGGCATCGTGATCGTGAAGTGGACGGTGATCGCCGGGCTCGCGTTCTTCGCCGTGCTCGTGCTTGAGCGCATGGCGATGATCGTTTGACTGTCGGGGTTCGCGAACAAGGGAGACAACAACGCGATGACGATCTTTCGTTGGATCATCGGCGTGATCGCGGCCATCATGGCCGGCGGCTCGCTGCTCAGCTTCGCAGTCTTCATCGCGTTCGACGTCCCGGTCTGGCTCGACCGGGCGCGTGTCTTCCGCCGCTGGATGGTCACGGCGCTGCTGCTGTGGTTCAACGTCGAAGTCTGGGGGCGCGTCGTGTGGACGCTCATCCATTGGTAGGGCGCGACAAGCCCAGGAACGCCACGACATCGGGCAGGTGCTGTTGCTCGAAGTCGCTCAACGCGTGGTCACCGCCCTCGAGCAGCTTGACGCGACAGCCGGCATAACGCGCGTTCATCTCGCGCCAGTCCAGCAGCTCGTCGCCCTTGGCGATGACGGCGAAGTAGCGCTCGGGGCCTGAGACCGCCGGCGATGTCAGCGCCTGCAGCTCGGCGATGTACTCGGCGCGAAAGTAGAACTGTTCATCGCTGTGCCAGGCCTTGGTCTGGCCGATGTGGCCGGCGAGGTCGCGCGCCGGATCGACCGCCGGGTTCAGCAACACCGCGCGCCAGTCGGCGCTGCGCTCGGCCAGTGCGGTCGCGTAGAAGCCGCCGAGCGAGCTGCCGATCACCGCACGCTGCCCGGGCGGCCAGCCCGCGACGTGGCGAGCTATCGACGCCATCGCCTCGCGCGGAGACGGCGGCAGCTGCGGGCAGCACCAGGTCAGGTCGGGGCGGTGCGTCGCGACCCAGGCGGCCATCTGGCGAGCCTTCGTCGATTGCGGCGACGAGCGGAAGCCGTGCAGGTACAGCAGGTGCGTGATCGCCCGGCGGCTGCTCATCGCCGTGCTGCGAGCGCGTCCAGCAGCTTCGCATGGATGCCGCCGAAGCCGCCGTTGCTCATGCACAGCACGTGGTCGCCGGGCCGCGCGGCCGCGACGACCTGCCGCACCAGCTCGTCGATCGAGCCGGCGACGACCGCCTGCCGGCCCAGCGGCGCGAGCGCCTGCGTCGCATCCCAGTCCAGCCCGCCGCTGTGGCAGAACGACAGGTCGGCTTCCTCGAGCGCCCACGGCAGCTGTGCCTTCATCGCGCCCAGCTTCATGGTGTTCGAGCGCGGCTCGAACGCCGCGAGGATGCGCGCCGTGCCGACCTTGCGGCGCAAGCCGTTGATGGTCGTGCGGATCGCGGTCGGGTGGTGGGCAAAGTCGTCGTAGACCCTCACGCCGCCCGCTTCGCCGCGCAGCTCGAGGCGCCGCCGCACGTTCTCGAAGCTCGCGAGCGCGGCACCCGCGACCTCGGGCGCGACGCCGACATGCTCGGCCGCAGCGATTGCGGCGAGCGCGTTGAGCTGGTTGTGCTCGCCGAGCAGCGACCACTCGACCCGCGCAATCTTCAGGCTGCCGCGCAGCACGTCGAACGCATGCGGCTCGCCGCGCGCGCGCAAGGCGCCGGGCTCCTCCTTGCGCGCGCCGAAGCGCTGCACCTCGCTCCAGCAGCCCATCGCGAGCACGCGCTGCAGGCTTTCCTCGCGTGCGTTGACGACGATGCGGCCCGACGCCGGCACGGTGCGCACCAGGTGATGGAACTGGCGCTCGATCGCCTTCAGGTCGTCGAAGATGTCGGCGTGGTCGAACTCGAGGTTGTTCAACACCGCGGTGCGCGGCCGGTAGTGGATGAACTTGCTGCGCTTGTCGAAGAACGCGCTGTCGTACTCGTCCGCTTCGATCACGAACGGCCGGCCCTTGCCGAGCCGCGCGGAGACGCCGAAGTTCATCGGCACGCCGCCGACCAGAAAACCCGGCTCGAGACCGGCGTGCTCGACGATCCACGCGAGCATCGAGGTCGTCGTCGTCTTGCCGTGCGTGCCGGCCACCGCGAGCACGTGGCGGCCCTGCAGCACGTTGTCGGCCAGCCATTGCGGGCCGCTGGTGTACGGCAGGCCCGCATCGAGGATCGCCTCCATCAGCGGGTTGCCGCGCACGATCACGTTGCCGACGACGAACAGATCGGGCTGCAGCGCGAGCTGGTCGGCGCCATAACCCTCGATCAGCTCGATGTCCAGCGCGCGCAGCTGGTCGCTCATCGGCGGATAGACGTTCGCATCGCAACCGGTCACCTTGTGCCCGCTGTCGCGCGCCAGTGCGGCCAGGCCTCCCATGAAGGTGCCGCAGATGCCGAGGATATGGATGTGCATCGGACGATTCTAGGAGTCGCGGGCACTGGCGCCTTGCAGGAACCGCGCCTGGGCGAGCGCAGAAATCGGCAACACAATGTTCGACTCGATCGCGGCCGAGCCGCAGGCGCTGCGGGGCTGCGCGCTCGGGCTTCTAGCCGATGCCGAACCAGAGGCTGCGGTGCCGGTACGCGTCGTCCAACGATGCCAGCACCGCGAGGCAGTGTGATTGCCACGCCGGCTCGGGCGGCTTGAGGTCGGGCACGACGACGACCGCGAGGCCCGCCGCCAGCGCTGCGCGAGCGCCGTAGTTCGAGTCCTCGAACGCGACGCTGCGAGCCGTGTCAACGCCCAGGCGCGCGGTCGCCAACTGGTACAGGTCGGGCGCGGGCTTGCCGTGCCGGACCTCGTCGCCGCCGCTGATGGCGGCGAAGTAGCCGCGCAGACCGGCACGCTCGAGCCGGCGTTCGACCTCGCGGTGCCCGGTCGACGAGGCGACCGCGCAGGGAATCTTCGCGTCGCGCAGCGCGTCCAGCAGCGGCCGTGCGCCCGCCTTGACCGGGAACGGCGCCGCGCTGAAGCGTTCGGCGAGAAGGCCGTCGGCACGGCGTCGGACCGCGCCCAGCAAGCCCGCATCGTGGCCGAAGAGGTCGAGCAGCAGGGCGTGGCTGTCGCGTTCGTTGCGGCCGACGACCGTCAGGTAGTCGGCCATCGACAGCGCGGCGCCATGCTCGGCTGCGGCCTGCAGCCAGGCGTCGCGCACCGGGCGTTCGGAGTCGAGCAGCAGGCCGTCCATGTCGAAGACGGCGGCGCCAAACGGCGGCACCGGCCGTATCGGCGTGGTCACCGCAGGG
>DATEFR010000424.1:0-3128 GCA_035280545.1 Burkholderiaceae bacterium
GCGGCGAGCTTGTCGGCGGCGGCTTTCTCGAGCTCGGCACGGCGGGTCTCGAACTCCTTGATCGCGGCGTCGGTCGCGCGGCGCGCGGCACGGGTCGGGATCAGGAAGTTGCGCGCGAAGCCGTCCTTGACCTTGACGACATCACCGAGGTTGCCGAGGTTGGCGACTTTTTCCAGCAGGATGACTTGCATGGCGGTTCGCTCCTCAGACCTTGTGCTGGTCGCTGTACGGCAGCAGCGCGAGGAAACGCGCGCGCTTGATGCACGTCGTCAACTGGCGCTGGAAGAACGCGCGCGTGCCGGTCAGGCGCGCCGGCGTGATCTTGCCGTTCTCGCCGACGAAGTCGCGCAGCGTGTCGATGTCCTTGTAGTCGATCTGCTTGACGCCGGTGACGGTGAAGCGGCAGAAGCGCTTGCGGCGGAACAGCAGCGACTGGGTGTTGCGCTTGGGTTTGCGGTCCTTCGAGAACCGGCCTTTACCACGGGGCGGGGGCATAGGAAACCTCTCTTGAATCTATCTGGAACAGGTTGAATCGGTGTCAGGCTAGCTCGGTCACATGAAAGACGATGCCGCGGCCGTTGCGCTGGGCCCCGAGGAAACCGGCGAAGCCGTGCTGGCTTCCGATCTCCAGGCCCGCGACGCGCTGCGTGATCGCCACCCCGATTGCCCGCGCCCTGATCTCGAACGAGACCTTGCGGGGCTGGCCGTCCTGCGTGACCTCCGACTCGTGCTTCAAGCTCAGGTCGAGGGCCGGCAATCCGGCAGGGGTGTAGCGCAGTGCACCTCGCTCCACCAGCTGCGCGCTCAGAACCAATCGGTTCACGAAGTGCGCTGCAGGCAGCGGCTGGTGCGGCGCGTCTTCAGGACTCAGGCCTCCTGGGCTTGCTGCTGCGGCTGCGGAGCCTTGCGCGCGTCTTCGCGCTCGACCGCCTTCATCATCACGGACGGCGTGGTCTCGGCCTGCTCCTTCACCACGGTCAGGTGGCGCAGCACGGCATCGTTGAAGCGGAAGCCGGTTTCGAGCTCGCCCAGCACTTCCTTGCTGCACTCGATGTTGATGCACAGGTAGTGCGCCTTCGCGAGCTTCTGGATCTGGTAGGCCAGCTGGCGGCGGCCCCAGTCCTCGACGCGGTGCACCTTGCCGCTGCCGGCGGTGACGATGCCCTTGTAGCGCTCCAGCATCGCCGGAACCTGTTCGCTCTGATCCGGATGGATCAACAAGACGATTTCATAGTGACGCATTGAATCTCCTTGTGGGTTCGACCGCAGGCACGTGAGGGCGTCGGCGGCCTAAAAGCCACCCCGAAGCGTCAAACCCGGGTGTGGCAAGGCGGAAAAGCCGAAGATTATAGCTCGGAACTGCCGCCCTGCCGCGTGCGCGCGTCCGTGCGAGGCGGATGGCGCAGGGCCAGCCACAGCCGATGCTGCGCCGCGCCGCCCGCCGGGCTCAGCAGGCTGACCGCGACGCACACCGCGAAGCCCAGCGGTACGCCGAACACGCCGGCCGCGATCGGCGCGATCCCGAACCACGGATCGGACGGTGCCGTCACGCCGAACGCCGTGCGCAGCCACGGCTCGTTGCGTACCAGGTAGTACAGCGTAACGCCCAATCCGGCGAGCATCCCGGCGATCGCGCCCCAGCCGTTGGCGCGACGCCAGAAAATGCCCAGCACCAGCACCGGAAAGAAGGCCGCCGCCGCGATCGAGAACGCCGCGGTCACGAGGAACAGGATGTCGGCAGGCCGCTGCGTCGCGACCGCCGCGGCCGTGAGCGCCGCGACCAGCAGGAGCACCTTGGAGATCGTCACCCGTCGCGTCGCCGCGCCGTGCGGCGCGATCATCTTGTGGTACAGGTCGTGCGACAGCGCGGTCGAGATCGTCAGCAGCAGCCCATCGGCCGTCGAAAGCGCTGCGGCCAGCCCGCCGGCGGCGACCATGCCCGAGACCACGTAGGGCAGCCCCGCGATCTCGGGCGTCGCGAGCACGACCATGTCGCCGGCCAGGCGGATCTCGCCGAGCTGCAGGATGCCGTCGTGGTTGATGTCGGTCACCGACACCAGCGCCGGGTCGACCTTGGACCACGCCGCGATCCAGCCGGGCAACCGGTCGAACGGCAGCCCGACCAGCCCGTTGAAGACCTCGTACTTCACCAGCACCGCGAGCGCCGGCGCGGTCAGATACAGGATGCAGATGAAGACCAGCGTCCACGCGACCGACTCGCGCGCCTCGCGCACGGTCGGCGTCGTGTAGCTGCGCACCAGGATGTGCGGCAGCCCCGCGGTGCCGACCGTCAGGCAGAACACCAGCGCAATGAAGTTGCGCCGCGAGTCGGCGAAGGCCGCGCGTTCGGGCGCGCTGCCGTCGGGGTCGCCGGTAAACGCCTGCGTATGCGGCGGCATGCCGGCCAGCGGCTGCGCCCGCAGGGTGTTTTGCGCGACGGCACGCTGCCAGGTTTCGCGAGCCTGCGCTTCGTCGCGCGGCAGAGTGGCCAGCGCCCGTTCGGCGGCCTGGATTTCACGCAGCGGCGCGCGCTCGGCCCGGAGCTGCTCGATCCGCGCACGGCCCGCGGCCCGCTCGGCAAGCAGTGCGGCCGGCACGTCGCGCAATTTCGCCGCCGCATCGTCGGCACGCGCCTTGAACAACGCACGCACCTCCAGCTCTTTCGGATCGTTCAGCAACTCGCGCTCGCGGTCGCTGAGCTTCGCGAGCTGCTGGCCGACCGCCCATTGCGGCACCGGCACATGCGTCTGCTTGATCGACAGCAGCACGACCGGCACCAGGTACGCGATCACCAGCACGATGTACTGCGCGACCTGCGTCCAGGTGACCGCGCGCATGCCGCCGAGAAACGAGCAGACCAGCACGCCGCCGAGGCCGAGGAAGATGCCGATCACGAAGTCGACGCCGGTGAGCTGCGTCGTGATCAGGCCGACGCCATAGATCTGTGCCACCAGGTACACGAACGAACACAACACCGCCGCGACCAGCCCGATTAGACGCGGTGCCTTGCCGGCCCAGCCGTTTCCGGCGTAGCGCTCGCCGAGAAAGTCGGGAATCGTGTACTGCCCGAAGCGCCGCAGGTACGGCGCGAGAAACAGCGCGAGCAGCACGTAGCCGCCGGTCCAGCC
>DATEFR010000425.1:0-5306 GCA_035280545.1 Burkholderiaceae bacterium
GTAGGGCGTGTCCTCGTATTTGCGATGGCGCTGCACCATCTCCAGCGTCTTCGCGCGCAGGAACGCCTTCGGGTCCATCGCGCCCGTGTTCGCGACGCGGAACGTGTTGAACACGCGGCGCGAACCGCACAAGTAGCGCGACTCGAGCAGCGCGGTCTGCACCGTCACGTCGGCCTGCGCGAGCGCGATGCATTCGTCGACGGTGCGCACGCTGGAGCCGATCTCCAGGCCGATGTCCCAGCACGCGGTGATGAAGCCCTCGATCGCGCTGCGCAGCGCCTCGTTCGCGTCGCCCTGGCCCGGCGGCAGCAGCACCAGCACGTCGACGTCCGAATGCGGAAACAGCTCGCCGCGGCCATAACCGCCGACCGCGAGCAGCACCGCATCGTCGGGCATGCCGGTGTGGCGCCACAGCATGAGCAGCGTCTCGTCGACATGCTTGCCCAGTGCGCGGATCATCCGGCCGGCCGCCGGGACTGTCGGGCGCGACGCGCGGAAGCGTTCGAGAAGCCCGGCCTTGCGGTCGCGGAAGCGCGCGCGCAGCTCGGGGAGCGTGGCCGGTGCCGTTTCGGCGGAGGGCGATTCAAGTACTGCGGCGTTCATCGACGTTCCCGGTCGCGCTGAGCTTGTCGAAGCGCCTGCTTCGATATCCCAACAGGCTTCGACTAGCTCAGCCCGAACGGATTGATGAAATCAAGCGGCCACGGCGGCCGTGGCGGTCACGAACGCCGGCGTCGCCGGGCTGCCGGCCGAGACCGTCAGCACCTCGTACCCCGTCTCGGTGACCAGCACCGTGTGCTCCCATTGCGCCGACAGCGAACGGTCCTTCGTGACGATGGTCCAGCCGTCGCCCATCTCGCGGATCTCGCGCTTGCCGGCGTTGATCATCGGCTCGATCGTGAAGGTCATGCCCGGCACCAGCTCCTCGAGCGTGCCGGGGCGGCCGTAATGCAGCACCTGCGGCTCTTCGTGGAACTTGCGGCCGATGCCGTGGCCGCAGAACTCGCGCACGACCGAGAAGCCGTTGTGCTCGGCGAAGGTCTGGATCGCGTGGCCGATGTCCCCCAGGCGTGCGCCGGGCTTGACCTTCGCGATGCCCTTCCACATCGCCTCGTAGGTGAACTGGCACAGCCGCTTCGCGGCGATCGAGCCGTCGCCGACGACGAACATGCGGCTGGTGTCGCCGTGCCAGCCGTCCTTGATGACGGTGACGTCGATGTTCACGATGTCGCCGTTCTTCAGCGGCCGCTCGTTCGGGATGCCGTGGCACACCGTGTGGTTGACCGAGGTGCAGATCGACTTCGGGTACGGCGTGTAGCCTGGCGGCGCGTAGTTCAGCGGCGCGGGGATCGCGCCCTGCACGCCGACGATGTAGTCGTGCGCAAGCTTGTCCAGCGCCTCGGTCGTGATCCCGGCCTTCACGTGCGGCGTCAGCATGTCCAGCACTTCGGAGGCCAGCCGGCCGGCGATGCGCATGCCTTCGATCTCGTCCGCGCTCTTGATCGTGATACTCATGGCCGGGATTATCTCATCGGCCCCGTAAAATCGAGGGCTTCCGTGGGGTGGCCCCTCGGCCGCTCCGGCCTTGCCGCCACCCCTGTCGCCGTACCCTCCGCCAGCCCCGAAAGCGCCGCGTGACGAACCCCTCGCCCAAGCATCTGATCCACCACGAGGGCGGCAACGCGCTGTCCGACTTCCGCGCCCAGGCGCTGCTCGCGAAACTGCGCGCGCTAGGCGGCAGCTTCGAGAAGCTGACCGGCATCGCGGCTCGGCACGTGCACTGGGTCTGGAGCGACACGCCGCTGGTGCGCGCTGATGCCGACAAGCTGGAAGGGTTGCTGCGTTACGGCGACGCGTACGCCGGGCCGACCGACGGGCCGCTGATCGTCGTCGCCCCGCGCCTGGGCACGGTCTCGCCGTGGGCCTCGAAGGCAACCGATATCGCGCACAACTGCGGTCTGGCCATCCACCGGGTCGAGCGCGTGACCGAGTACCGCCTGGGCTTCAAGAGCGGGCTGTTCGGCGGCGCGAAGGCGCCGTCGGCCGACGAGCTGCAGGCTGCCGCCACGCTGCTGCACGACCGCATGACCGAGAGCGTGCTGCTCGCGCGTGCCGACGCGGCGCATCTGTTCGACGAGCAGCCGGGCAAGCCGCTGGAGCACGTCGACGTGCTGGCGAACGGGCCGGAGGGGGGCCGCGCCGCCCTGGCGCGCGCCAACACCGAGTTCGGCCTCGCGCTGTCCGATGACGAGATCGACTACCTCGTGGCCGCGTTCACGTCGCTGAAGCGCAACCCGAGCGACGTCGAGCTGATGATGTTCGCGCAGGCCAACAGCGAGCACTGCCGGCACAAGATCTTCAACGCGAGCTTCACGATCGACGGCGTCGCGCAGGAACGCTCGATGTTCCAGATGATCCGCCACACGCACCAGCTGGCGCCGCAGCACACGATCGTCGCGTACAGCGACAACGCGTCGGTGATGGAGGGCAACGTCGTCGAGCGCTGGCTGCCGCAGGGCTACACGAACGCGCCGGTCTATGCCGCGCGGACCGAGCCGGTGCATGTGCTGATGAAGGTCGAGACGCACAACCACCCCACCGCGATCTCGCCGTTCCCCGGCGCCGCGACCGGCGCGGGCGGCGAGATCCGCGACGAGGGCGCGACCGGCCGCGGCTCGCGCCCGAAGGCCGGGCTGACCGGCTTCTCGGTCTCGAACCTGCACCTGCCGGGGACGGATGAGCCGTGGGAGCGTTCGCCTGTCGGCAAGCCCGAGCACATTGCGAGCCCCCTCGCGATCATGATCGAAGGCCCGTTGGGCGGCGCTGCGTTCAACAACGAATTCGGCCGGCCGAATCTCGGCGGATATTTCCGCGTCTACGAGCAGACGGTCGGCGAGGGCGCGCAGGCGCTGCGCCGCGGGTACCACAAGCCCATCATGATCGCCGGCGGGCTGGGCTCGATCGCGGCGTCGCAGACGCACAAGCTCGAGTTCCCGGCCGGCACGCTGCTGATCCAGCTCGGGGGGCCGGGCATGCGCATCGGCATGGGCGGCGGCGCGGCCAGCTCGATGGCCGCCGGGGCGAACGCGGCCGAGCTCGATTTCGACTCGGTGCAGCGCGGCAACCCGGAGATCGAGCGGCGTGCGCAGGAGGTCATCAACCACTGCCAGGCGCTGGGCGATGCGAACCCTATCCTCGCGATCCACGACGTGGGCGCGGGCGGGCTGTCGAACGCGTTTCCCGAGCTGGTCGACGGCGCGGGGCGAGGCGCGCGCTTCGATCTGCCGAAAGTGCCGGTCGAGGAGACCGGACTCGCGCCGAAGGAGATCTGGTGCAACGAGAGCCAGGAGCGCTACGTGCTCGCGGTGTCGCCAGAGATGCTGCCGATCTTCCGCACGATGTGCGAGCGCGAGCGCTGCCCGTACGCGGTGGTCGGCGTTGCGACCGACGAGAAGCAACTCGTGTTGGCCGACGAAACCGAAGGTGCGGTGATCGACATGCCGATGGAGGTGCTGCTCGGCAAGCCGCCGCGCATGCAGCGCGACGTGCAGCGCATGGCGTGGAGTTCCCCGCCGCTGGACCTCGCCGACGTTGCGCTCGAGAAGGTCGCGTTCGACGTGCTGCGCCATCCGACGGTCGCGAGCAAGCGGTTCCTGATCACGATCGGCGACCGCACGGTCGGCGGGCTGAGCCACCGCGATCCGATGGTCGGACCGTGGCAGGTGCCGGTTGCCGACTGCGCGGTCACGCTGGCCGACCACGGCGGCTTCGCCGGCGAGGCGATGAGCATGGGCGAGCGCACGCCGCTCGCCTCGCTGGGCTCGGTCGCGGCACCGGCCTCGGGCCGCATGGCGGTCGGCGAGGCGATCACGAATCTGCTGGCCGCGCCCATCGAGCTCGAGCGCGTCAAGCTGAGCTGCAACTGGATGGCCGCATGCGGCGAGCCCGGCGAGGATGCGGCGCTGTACGACACGGTGAAGGCCGTCGGCCTCGAGCTGTGCCCGGCGCTGGGCATCAGCGTGCCGGTCGGCAAGGATTCGCTGTCGATGCGCACGCGTTGGCGCGACGCCGCGAGCGGCGAGGCTCGGCAGGTCACCGCGCCGGTCAGCCTGATCGTCAGTGCGTTCGCGACGCTGTCGGACGTGCGCGGAACGCTGACGCCGCAGCTGCGGGCCGGCGACACGACGCTGATCCTGGTCGACCTGGGCCGCGGCCAGCACCGCATGGCCGGCTCGATGCTCGCGCAGGTGCTGGGCCGGCACGGCTCGCACGAGCGCGACGGCACGCCCGATCTCGACGACCCGGCGCTGCTGAAGGCGCTGGTCAACGCGGTCAACCAGCTGCGCAGCGGCGGCCACATCCTCGCGTACCACGACCGCAGCGACGGCGGCCTCTGGGCCGCGGTCTGCGAGATGGCGTTCGCGGGCCATCTGGGCGTCAGCCTGAACATCGACATGCTGGTGACCGAGGGCGACGGCATCGCCGACAGCCGCGCCGAATACGGTGACTCGAAGAACTGGGCCGCGCAGGTCAGCACGCGGCGCCACGAGCTGAGCCTGCGCGCGCTGTTCAACGAGGAGCTGGGCGCGGTGATCCAGGTGCCCAGCGCGGCGCGCGACGAAGCGATGCAGACGCTGCGCGAGCTGGGCCTGAGCCGCTACAGCCACGTGATCGGCAAGACCAACGACCGCGGTGTCGTCGAGGTCTGGCGCGACGCGAAGTCCATCTTCAGCGCGAGCCTGCGTGACCTGCACCAGGCCTGGGACGAGGTGAGCTGGCGCATCGCCGCGCTGCGCGACCACCCGGCCTGCGCCGACGCGGAGCATGCGGCGGCGGGCCTGGCCGACGACACCGGCCTGCATGTGCACCTGACATTTGATGCCGCCGACGAGCCCTCACCCCAACCCTCTCCCGCAAGCGGGCGAGGGGGCCAGGAGGACTCCCTCTCCCGCGGGGCGGGAGAGGGCCGGGGTGAGGGTGGGAGCGCCGCGCTCCAACTCGCGCGCCCCAAGGTCGCGATCCTGCGCGAGCAGGGCGTCAACAGCCATGTCGAAACCAGCTACGCGTTCCATCAGGCCGGCTTCGACACCTACGACGTGCACATGAGCGACTTGCAGGCCGGCCGCGCGCGACTGGCCCAGTTCCAGGGCTTTGTCGCGTGCGGTGGCTTCAGCTACGGCGACACGCTGGGTGCCGGCGAAGGCTGGGCGCGCTCGGTGATGTTCAATCCCGCGCTGGCCGACCAGTTCGCGGCGTTCTTCCAGCGCGGCGACACGTTCGCGCTGGGCGTCTGCAACGGCTGCCAG
>DATEFR010000426.1:0-10996 GCA_035280545.1 Burkholderiaceae bacterium
GGTCGCGGCGGTGCAGGCGGCCGGTGCGACTTGCGTGCCGGTGCCGGGCGCAAGCAGCGCGGTCGCGGCGCTCAGCGTGGCCGGCGATGCGGATGCAGCGGGTTTCGTGTTCGTCGGATTTCTGCCGCCCAAGGGCGCCGAGCGTGCGCGCGCGGTCGCCGACCTGGCCGCATCGCGTGCGACCCAGGTGCTGTTCGAGGCGCCGCATCGCATCGAGGCGCTGGCGACGGCGCTGGGCAGCGCGTGCGGTGCGCGGCGCGTCACGTTGTGCCGCGAGCTGACCAAGCAGTTCGAGAGCATCGTCACGCTGCCCGCCAACGAAGTGCCCGGCTGGCTCGCATCGGACCCGAACCGCAGCCGCGGGGAGTTCGTGCTGGTCGTGCACGCGCTGGCGAACGAGGGACCCACCGATGACGTGACCGCGCACGACACGATGCTGCGCGCGCTGCTAGACGCGCTGCCGCTGAAGCATGCGGTCGCAATCGCGGCCCAGCTCAGCGGCGCGCCGCGCAATCGGCTGTATGAACGGGCGCTGGCGCTGAAGAGCGCGGCAGGGGCATCCTGAAGCGAGCGCGCTCGGGGCGAGGGCGGCTCCTACAATGGCCCGCAGCGTTTCCGGCCCACCGGGCCCACCGTCGCACTCCGACGAAAGGATTCACGATGATCTCCCGCGAACCCACGATCGAACGTCTGGCGATTGCCCGCTCGTTGCTGCTCGAGCCGTACGGCCTGAGCGAAGCGGATCTGAGCCGTGCGCTGGCCACCATCGCGGCCCATCGCATCGACGATGCGGATCTGTACTTCCAATACACGCGCAGCGAAGGCTGGAGCCTCGAGGAAGGCATCGTCAAGAGTGGCAGCTTCGGCATCGACCAAGGGGTGGGCGTGCGTGCGGTCGCCGGCGAGAAGACCGCGTTCGCCTACTCGGACGACATTTCCGAAGCCGCGCTGATGGACGCCGCGCAGACCGTCCGCACCATCGCCGCGACCGGCCAGGCACGCCAAGTCAAGGTCGCCGGCAAGCCCCGGGTGGCCGCGAGCCGGCTGCTGTATGCGCCGACCGACCCGATCGCGACGCTGGACAGCACGCAGAAGGTCGCGCTGCTCGAGAAGGTCGAGCGCCTGGCGCGCGCCAAGGATCCGCGCATCGTCCAGGTGATGGCCGGCCTCGCGAGCGAGTACGACGTGGTGTTGATCGCGCGCGCCGACGGCACGCTCGCGGCCGACGTGCGGCCGCTGGTGCGGCTCTCGGTCACGGTGATCGCCGAACAGACCGTGAACGGCGTGCCGCGCCGCGAGATGGGCACCGGCGGCGGCGGCGGGCGCTTCGGCCTCGGCTACTTCCACGACGATGCGATCGTCGAAGGCTACGTACGCGACGCGGTCAACGCTGCGCTGACCAACCTCGAATCGCGCCCGGCGAAGGCCGGCGAGATGAGCGTCGTGCTCGGGCCAGGCTGGCCCGGCGTGCTGCTGCACGAAGCGATCGGCCACGGCCTCGAAGGCGACTTCAACCGCAAGGGCTCGAGCGCGTTCAGCGGGCGGATCGGCCAGCGCGTCGCGGCCAAAGGCGTGACCGTGCTCGACGACGGCACGATCCCCGATCGGCGCGGCTCGCTGAACATCGACGATGAAGGCAATGCGAGCCAACGCAACGTGTTGATCGAAGACGGCATCCTGAAGGGCTACATCCAGGACTCGATGAACGCGCGGCTGATGGGCGTGGCGCCCACCGGCAACGGTCGCCGCGAGAGCTACGCCGCGGTGCCGATGCCGCGCATGACCAACACCTACATGCTGGGCGGCGACAAGACCCGCGAAGAGATCATCGCCGGCCTGAAGCGCGGGCTGTACGCCACCAACTTCGGCGGCGGCCAAGTCGACATCACGAGCGGCAAGTTCGTGTTCTCGGCCAGCGAAGCGTTCTGGGTCGAGAACGGCAAGATCCAGTACCCGGTGAAGGGCGCGACGCTGATCGGCAACGGGCCGGATGCGCTGACCCGCGTCAGCGCGATCGGCAACGACATGGCGCTGGACACCGGCGTCGGCGTCTGCGGCAAGGAAGGGCAGAGCGTGCCGGTGGGCGTCGGTCAGCCGACCTTGCGGATCGACCGGATCACGGTCGGCGGCACGGCCTGACGACCCGGGTCTGACTCAGACCACGCGCACGTTCAGCGTCGGCAGCCCGGCGATATAACCCTCCATCACGTCGCCCGGCACGACCGGGCCGACGTTCTCGGGCGTGCCGCTGTAGACGATGTCGCCGGGCATCAGCTCGAACGCCTGCGAGAGTTTGCTGACCTGCTCGGCGACGCTCCAGATCATCTGGTTCAGGTTCGCGTTCTGCTTCAACGCGCCGTTGACCTTCAGCGTGATCGCGCCGTCGCGAAAGTGGCCGACCTGCGCGACCCGGTGGATAGGGCCGATCGGCGCCGAGCGGTCGAAGCTCTTGCCGATCTCCCACGGCTTCTTCTCGTCGCCCATCGCGCGCTGCAGGTCGCGCCGGGTCATGTCCAGCCCGATCGCATAGCCGTAGACCAGGTTCAGGGCCTGCTCGACCGGCACGTTCTTGCCGCCGCGGTGCAGCGCGGCGACCAGCTCGATCTCGTAGTGGTAGTTCTTCGTCAGCGGGGGGTACGGGTGATCGGCCGTCGTGCCGGGTGCGACGTACTGGATCGCGTCGCTGGGCTTCTGGAAGAAGAACGGCGGCTCGCGGTTCGGGTCCGACCCCATCTCGCGGGCGTGCGCCGCGTAGTTGCGGCCTATGCAGTAGATGCGGCGCACCGGGAACACCTCCGTGCTGCCGGCGATCGGCAGGGTCGGCTGGGCCAGCTCGAAGGCCTTGGGGGGCGTCGCGGCCGCGACGGTCGAGACGCCGCCGGCGGCGCACCCGGCAAGCGCTCCGGCGCCGAGTACCGCGCCTCGCGACAACAGGCTTCTGCGATCGGCTCGTGCCATGACGATCTCCTTCGTGTGATACATTGCGCCCCATGCTTCTGCACGCCGGCTTCTACTTTGCGTACTTTTGGTTCTCGCACCGCTCGGCGGCCGGAGAGGCAAGCGTTTAGGCAGAAGCAGACGATAGCGCAACGAATCTCCAGAAACCGCCGGGCACCCCCCGGCGGTTTTTTTTCGCCCAGGCCCGCCCACCGACATCACCACCGGACACACCACAGAGAGAAGCCACGATGAGCACCGCCAAGACCGGCCCCAGCCCCGAGAGCTGGATTGCGAGCACCGAGCGCACCAGCCAGACCGACGACCAGCGCATCAAGGACGTGATGCCGCTGCCGCCGCCCGAGCACCTGATCCGCTTCTTCCCGATCGCCGGCACGCCGGTCGAGACGCTGGTGGGCCAGACCCGCGCGACGATCAAGAAGATCATGCAGCACAAGGACGACCGACTGCTGCTGATCATCGGGCCCTGCTCGATCCACGATCCCGTGGCCGCGGTCGAGTATGCGAAGCGGCTGAAGGCGCAGCGCGACAAGTACCAGGACACGCTGGAGATCGTGATGCGGGTGTACTTCGAGAAGCCGCGCACGACGGTGGGCTGGAAGGGCCTGATCAACGACCCGTACCTCGACGAGACCTACCGCATCGACGAAGGCCTGCGCATGGGCCGCCAGCTGCTGCTCGAGATCAACCGGCTTGGCATGCCGGCGGGCAGCGAGTTCCTGGACGTGATCTCGCCGCAGTACCTCGGCGACCTGATCGCCTGGGGTGCGATCGGCGCGCGCACGACCGAGAGCCAGGTGCACCGCGAGCTCGCGTCGGGACTGTCGGCGCCGATCGGCTTCAAGAATGGCACCGACGGCAACATCAAGATCGCCATCGACGCGATCCAGGCCGCGGCGCGGCCGCACCACTTCCTGTCGGTGCACAAGAACGGCCAGGTCGCGATCGTCGAGACCAAGGGCAACAAGGACTGCCACGTGATTCTGCGCGGCGGCAAGACGCCGAACTACGATGCCGCGCATGTGGTCGCCGCCTGCAAGGAGATCGAAACGGCCAAGCTGGACTGCACGCTGATGGTCGATTGCAGTCACGCCAACAGCAGCAAGCAGCACGAGCGCCAGGTCGACGTGGCGCGGGATATCGCCGCACAGCTCGCGAGCGGCAGCCGCTGCATCTTCGGCGTGATGGTCGAGAGCCACCTCAACGCCGGCGCGCAGAAGTTCAGCGCCGGCAAGGACGACCCGACCCAGCTCGAGTACGGCAAGAGCATCACCGACGCCTGCCTGGGCTGGGACGATTCGCTGACGGTCCTCGAGATCCTCAGCGACGCGGTCAAGGCGCGCCGCGCCGCCGCCGGGCATGCCCGGCACGGACACGGTCACTGACGACAGCGACATTCTTCGTCACGCCGCCCCGGGCCAAACTCGCCAGATTTGTCAGCCCGGCCGCATCCGGCCTTCCCAGGTGTAAGCCGGGTAAGCCGCGGCAAGTCTGCTGGAGTGGCGCGGCTCGGCGCGGTTCAATGTCCCTGTCATGGATGCGGAGACTCGGATGAAGAACCGTGTGCAACGCTGGCGGCTGACCAGCGCGGTTCTGGTGCTGGCCAGCGTGGGCTGCGCGGCAACGGCGGCGCAGGATCGCGCCAACCTCGTGCCGGCGCAGGGGGCTCAAGCAGCGCAGCCGCGAACAACCCCGGCGAAGATGCGTGAGCCGTCGGCGCGCGAGCGCATCGCGATGGAAGCGGCATTCGCGCGCGCTGACACGAACAACGACGGCAAGCTGTCGCGAGCCGAGGCGGCGCATCTGCCGGCGATCGAAGCGCGCTTCGACGAGCTCGACACGAACCACGACGGGTTCCTCAGCATCGACGAATTCATCGCCGGGGCGATGGACGCCTGAGGACCGTCGCGCTCCCTGGGGTCAGGGCTGCCGCGCATCGCGCGCGAGACGTTCGCTGTTCCAGTAGACGTCGTCGCCGCCGAGTCCGTCGAGGTTCGCGCGGTTGAGCACGCGGGCCAGCACGAACAGCAGGTCCGAGAGCCGATTCAGGTAGTGGCGCGGCTCGGCGCGCACGGCTTCGACCGCGCCCAGCGCCACGACGGCACGCTCGGCACGCCGCGCAATCGTGCGCCCGACATGCGCCAGCGCCGCGCTGCGTGTGCCGGCAGGGAGGATGAATTCCTTCAGCCGCGGCAGCGTCGCGTTGTAGTGGGCGAGGGCGGCATCGAGCCGCGCGACAGCGTCGGCCTTCAGCAGCTCGTAGCCGGGGATCGACAGCTCGCCGCCGAGATTGAACAGCTCGTGCTGGATCACGACCAGCAGCTCGCGCACGTCGTCCGGCAACGGCTCGGCAAGCAGCACGCCGAGCTGCGAGTTCAGCTCGTCGACATCGCCCATCGCCTGCACGCGCAGATGATCCTTGGGCACGCGCGTGCCGTCACCCAGGCCCGTGGTGCCGTCGTCGCCGGTGCGCGTCGCGATCTGCGTGAGTCGGTTCGACATGAGGCCGATGCTAGCGCAGGGCTCGCGCGAGCGGCATGCGCCAGGGGCAGCGCGAGGGCACAATGACCGCGCGAGCCGCCCGCATCCGGCGCGGTCGCGGAGACAGACGATGAACGCCCCTCTGCCCAATCACTTGTTGCCGCACGTGGCGCCACGTCCGGTGCCGGCGGCCATGCTCGAAGCGCTGCGCGAGCGCTTCGGCGAGCGCTGCTCGACCGCGCTCGCCGTGCGTGAGCAGCACGGCCGGGACGAGTCGCCGTTCGACGTACCGCCGCCCGAGGCCGTCGTGTTCTGTGAGAGCACCGAGGACGTTGTCGCCGTCGTGGCCTTGGCCGACCGCCACGAGGTGCCGGTGATTCCCTACGGCACCGGCTCGTCGCTCGAGGGCCATCTGCTCGCGGTGCAGGGCGGCATCAGCATCGACCTGAACCGGATGAACAGGATCCTCGCGGTGCAGCCCGAGGACCTGACGGTCACCGTGCAGGCCGGCGTCACGCGCAAGCAGTTGAACGACGAGATCCGCCACACCGGGCTGTTCTTCCCGATAGACCCCGGCGCCGACGCGAGCCTGGGCGGCATGAGCGCGACACGCGCCAGCGGCACGAACGCGGTGCGCTACGGCACGATGCGCGAGAACGTGCTTGGGCTGACCGTCGTGACCGCGAGCGGCGAGGTCATCCATACCGGCACGCGCGCGCGCAAGTCGTCGGCCGGCTACGACCTGACGCGGCTGATGGTCGGCAGCGAAGGCACGCTGGGCGTGATGACCGAGATCACGCTGCGCGTCTACCCGTTGCCCGAGGCGATCTCGGCGGCGATCTGCACCTTCCCGAGCATCGATGCCGCGGTGCGGACGACGATCCAGATCATCCAGATGGGCATCCCGATCGCGCGCTGCGAGCTGCTCGACAAGCACGCGGTGCGCGCCGTGAACCGGCACGACAAGCTGACGCTGACCGAAGCGCCGATGCTGCTGATGGAGTTCCACGGCAGCGATGCCGGCGTGAAGGAGCAGGCCGCTGCGGTGCAGGAGATCGCGAACGAGTTCGGCGGCTCGGGGTTCGAGTGGGCGACGACGCCCGAGGAACGCACCAAGCTCTGGACCGCGCGGCATCATGCGTATTTCGCCGGGCTGCAGCTCAAGCCCGGCAGCCGCACCGTGACGACCGACACCTGCGTGCCGATCTCGCAGCTCGCCGAGTGCGTGACGCAGGCGTCGGAAGAGGCCGAGGCCGCGGGGCTGCTGCACTACATCGTCGGACACGTCGGCGACGGCAACTTCCACATCGCCTACCTGATCGACCCGAACATCCCGGCCGAGCGCGAGACGGCGGAGCGGCTCAACGATGCGGTCGTCGCCCGCGCCATCGCCTGCGACGGCACCTGTACCGGCGAGCACGGCATCGGGCTGCACAAGCAGGGCTTCCTGGTCGACGAGGCCGGCGCCGGGACGGTCGCGATGATGCGCACGCTCAAGCGTGCGCTGGACCCGAAGAACATCCTGAATCCCGGGAAGATCTTCGAGCTGGGCTGATCGGAAGTCCCGTTACTGCGCCGGCGCCGGCACGCTCCAGTGCTTGGTCACCGCGCCGCTGCTGTCGACGCTGTCGAGTTGCACGCCGAAGCCCCACAGCCGCGCGACGTGCTTCAGCACTTCCTGCGCGCTGTCGTGCAACGGCCGGTTGTTGTTCTGCGTATGGCGCAAGGTCAGCGAGCGATCGCCGCGCAGGTTGACGTTCCAGACCTGGATGTCGGGCTCGCGCGAGCTCAGGTCGTACTGCCGCGACAACGCTTCGCGCACGCGGCGGAATCCCGAGACATCGTGGATCGCCGAGACGCTCAGGTTCTCGGCGTTCTCGTCGTCGAGGATGGCGAACAGGCGCATGTCGCGCATCACCTTCGGGCTCAGGTACTGGCCGACGAAGCTCTCGTCCTTGAAGTTGCGCATCGCGTGGTCCAGCGTCGGCAGCCACGGCTTGCCGGCGAAGCTCGGGAACCACTCGCGGTCTTCGTCCGTCGGGTCGTCGCAGATGCGCTTGATGTCGGTGTACATCGCGAAGCCCAGCGCGTACGGGTTGATCCCGCTGTAGGCCGGGTGCCCGACCGGCGGCTGGAACACGACGTTGGTGTGCGACTTCAGCCATTCGATCATCACGCCGTCGGTCAACTTGCCTTCGTCGTACAGCGTGTTCAGCAGCTTGTGGTGCCAGAACGTGGCCCAGCCTTCGTTCATCACCTGGGTCTGACGCTGCGGGTAGAAGTACTGCGCGACCTTGCGGACGATGCGCACCACCTCGCGCTGCCACGGCTCGAGCAGCGGTGCGTTCTTCTCGATGAAGTACAGCAGGTTCTCCTGCGGCTCGCTCGGGAAGCGCTTGTTCTCGCTGCTGTCTTCGGCCTTGTCGGGCCGTTTGGGCAGCGTGCGCCAGATGTCGTTGACCTGCAGCTGCGCGTGCTCGAGGCGCTCCTTGCGGCGGGCCTGCTCCTCGGCCAGCGAAAGCTTGCTGGGCCGGCGATAGCGGTCGACGCCGTAATTCTGCAGCGCGTGGCAACTGTCGACCAGTTCCTCGACCTGCAGCAGGCCGTAGCGCTCTTCGCACTCGGCGATGTAGTTCTTCGCGTAGACGAGGTAGTCGATGATCGACGACGCATCGGTCCACAGCTTGAACAGGTAGTTGCCCTTGAAGAAGCTGTTGTGCCCGTATGCGGCGTGCGCGATCACGAGCGCTTGCATCGCGGTCGAGTTCTCCTCCATCAGGTAGCTGATGCAGGGGTCGGAGTTGATGACGATCTCATACGCGAGGCCCATGTGGCCGCGCCGATAGTTCTTCTCGTTGGCGATGAATTCCTTGCCGTAGCTCCAGTGGCGGTAATTCACCGGCATGCCGACCGACGAGTAGGCATCCATCATCTGCTCGGCGGTGATGATCTCGAGCTGGTTCGGGTACGTGTCCAGGCCATAACGCTGCGCCGTGGCGCGGATGGCCTCGTGATACTGCTCAAGCAGCTCGAAATTCCAGTCGCTGGGGTCGGGCAGCGGATGCGCCGCACGCGGCGGCGCCGGTAGTGGCGCCTGCAGCGTGGTGCGCGGTGCACGGCGCCGTTCGCGCAGCGGTATCGGCGGGGATGCGTTCTCCTGATCGACCCGGCGTTCGCCACCTTCGTACGTCATGCGGCAGCCCCCTCTTTCTTGAACAGATCGCGGAACACCGGGTAGATCTGCGAGGCCTGCGTGACCTTGCGCATCGCGAAGTGCGGGTGAGTTTCCTGCAGCCGCATGTACTCTTCCCAGAGGTTCTGCTCCTCCTCGGCGACCTGCACGTACGCGAAATAGCGGCACACCGGCAGCAGGTTGTCGGTCAACAGCTCGCGGCAGCGGCCGCTGTCGTGATGCCAGTTGTCGCCGTCGCTCGCTTGCGCGCCGTAGATGTTCCACTCGGTCGGCGAGTAGCGCGCCTTGATGATCTCGTCCATCAGCACCAGCGCGCTGGAGACCACCGTGCCGCCGGTTTCGCGCGCGTGGAAGAAGTTCTCCTCGTCGACTTCCTGCGCCTGCGTGTGGTGGCGGATGAAGACCAGGTCGATCTTGTCGTAGTGCCGCGTCAGGAACAGGTAGAGCAGGATGAAGAAGCGCTTGGATAGCTCCTTGCGCGCCTCGTCCATCGAACCCGAGACATCCATCAGGCAGAACATCACGGCCTTGGTCGTCGGGACCGGCACCTTCACGCGGTTGCGGAAGCGCAGGTCGATCGGATCGAGGAAGGGAATGCGGTCGAGCCGATGGCGCAGCTCGGCGATGCGGGCTTCGAGCCGTTCGCGCTCGGCCTCTCGTTCGAGGCTCATCGGACGTGCGAGCACTTCTTCGAGCTCGTCCTCGAGCTCGCGCAACTCGCCGCGCGAGATCGAACCGATCGCGAGCCGCCGGCCGATCGCGCCGCGCATCGAGCGCACGACCGACAGGTTGCTGGGCGTGCCGTCGCTGACAAAGCCGGCGCGGTGACTCTTCCACTCGGGCGTTTCGGCGAGCTGGGTCTGCGTCATGCGCGGCAGCGCCAGGTCGTCGAAGAAGATCTGCATGAACTCTTCCTTCGTCAGGTGGAAGACGAAGTCGTCCTCACCCTCGCCGGAATCGCTCGCCTGGCCACGCCCGCTGCCCTGGCCGCCGCCTTTGGGTCGCTCGATCTGGTCGCCGGTCACGTATTCGCGGTTGCCGGGGTGCACCATCTCGCGGGTACCGCCCTGGCCGTGGCCGAAGACCGGCTCGTTGATGTCCTTCTTCGGGATCGAAATGTTCTCGCCGCGCTCCATGTCGCGGATGCCGCGGCCGTCGACAGCACGGCGCACCGCCTCACGCACCTGCTCGTGATGGCGGCGCAGGAAACGCTCGCGGTTGCCGATGGACTTGTTCTTGCCCGCGAGTCGCCGATCGATGATCTGCTGGAGCATGGATTCAGTACACCTTCTACAGCCTGGGGGAGGTTCGCCGTCAGCTGCTCTTTCTGACTCTCAGATACCACTCGCACAGCAACCGCACCTGCTTGGCGGTGTAGCCCTTCTCGACCATGCGGTTGACGAAGTTCTCGTGCTTCTTCGCCTCGTCGGCACTGGCCTTCGCGTTGAAGCTGATTACCGGCAGCAACTCTTCGGTGTTGCTGAACATCTTCTTCTCGATGACCGTGCGCAGCTTTTCGTAGCTGGTCCACAGCGGGTTCTTGCCGGCGTTGCTGGCCCGGGCGCGCAGCACGAAGTTGACGATCTCGTTGCGGAAGTCCTTCGGATTCGAGATGCCCGCGGGCTTCTCGATCTTCTCGAGCTCGGCATTCAGCGAGGCGCGGTCGAACACCTCGCCGGTGTCGGTGTCGCGGTACTCCTGATCCTGGATCCAGTAGTCGGCATACGTGACGTAGCGATCGAAGATGTTCTGGCCGTATTCGCTATAGCTCTCCAGGTACGCCGTTTGGATTTCCTTGCCGATGAACTCCGCATAGCGTGCCGACAGATGCTCCTTGATAAAGCCCAGGTACTTCTGCTCGAACTCGGCCGGGAACTGCTCGCGCTCGATCTGCTGCTCAAGCACGTACATCAGGTGCACCGGATTCGCGGCGATCTCGGCCGGATCGAAGTTGAAGACCTTCGAGAGGATCTTGAACGCGAAACGCGTCGAGACGCCCGCCATGCCTTCGTCGACGCCGGCGTAGTCGCGGTACTCCTGGTAGCTCTTCGCGCGCGGGTCGGTGTCCTTCAGGTTCTCGCCGTCGTAGATCAGCATCTTCGAATACAGCGACGAGTTCTCGGGTTCCTTGAGCCGCGTCAGCATCGCGAACTGGCTCATCATCTTCAAAGTGCCCGGGGCGCACTTGGCATCGGCCAGCGACGAGTTGCGCAGCAGTTTCTCGTAGATCTTGATCTCTTCGGAGACACGCAGGCAGTACGGGATCTTGACGATGTAGATGCGATCGAGGAACGCTTCGTTGTTCTTGTTGTTGCGGAAGCTCTTCCATTCGCTTTCGTTGCTGTGCGCGAGCACGATGCCGTC
>DATEFR010000427.1:0-9274 GCA_035280545.1 Burkholderiaceae bacterium
GCGCACGATCACGTGCAGGCGGATGCCGAACTCGAGCGTGCGGCCGTATTTCGCCGCGCGCTGGCGGATGTCGGCCACCTTCGCGGCGACCGCGGCCGGCGGCTCGCCCCAGGTCAGGTAGGTGTCGAGCTGCTGCGCGGCCAGCTCGTGGGCTTCTTCCGACGAGCCGCCGAAGAAGATCGGCGGGTAGGGCCTGTGGACCGGCGGGTACAGCACCTTGCTGCCCTTGACCTGCAGGTGCCGGCCATCGAAATCGAACGGTGTTCCCTCGTGACTGCGTGCGAGCACCTCGCGCCAGATCGTCAGGAACTCGGTCGACTGCTCGTAGCGCTGCTCGTGCGGCAGGAACAGGCCGTCGCCTTCGAGCTCCTCGCGGTCGCCGCCGGTCACCAGGTTCACGAGCAGGCGACCGCCCGACAAGCGGTCGAAGGTCGCGGCCATGCGCGCCGACTGCGCCGGCTGCACGAGGCCGGGACGCAGCGCGATCAGGAATTTCAGGCGGCGGGTCGCGTCGATCAGGCTCGCGGCCAGCACCCACGAGTCCTCGCACGAACGGCCGGTGGGCAGCAGCACACCTTCGTAACCCAGGCTGTCGGCGGCGATCGCGACCTGCTTGAAGTACGCGAAGTCGGCGTGGCGCGCGCCCTTGCTGCTGCCGAGGTAGCGCGAGTCGCCGTGCGTGGGGATGAACCAGAGGATCTTCATGTGCTCTTCGAGGGTTGCCAGACGATGTCGGCGACGCTGACCGGCTTCGGGATCAGGCCCAGCCGCGCGAACGCATCGGCGACACGCTGCTGGTCGGCGACGATCGCCTGCGTCAGCGGCGCGGTCGGCGCATTCGGGCGGCGCGAGACGAACCGATGCACGGTCGCGAGCGAGAGGCCGCTGAAGTCGGCGATCAGCTGCGCCGACTCCTTGCGGTTGGCTTGCACGTAGGCATCGGCCCGCGTCAGCTCGGCCAGCAGCGTGACCACCGCGCCCGCATGGTTCTGCGCGAACGTGCGCGACGCGAGGTAGAACGAGTTGTTGTTCGACAGGCCGCTGCCGGTCGTCAGCGAGCGCGGCTTCAGGTCGAGCTCGGTGGCCGCGTAGTACGGATCCCAGATCGCCCACGCGTCGACCGCGCCTTTCTCGAACGCGGCGCGCGCATCGGCCGGCGCGAGGTACACCGGCGTGAACTCGCGCCACTGCAGCTTCGCCTTCTCGATGGCCCGCACGGTCAGGTAGTGCGCGCTCGAGCCTTTCTGCAGCGCGACGCGCCTGCCCTTCAGGTCGGCGAGCGTGCGCAGCGGCGAATCGGCCTTCACGAGGATCGCCGAGCTCAGCGGCTTGGGCGGCTCGGCGCCGACGTAGACCAGGTCCTTGCCGGCGGCCTGCGCGAACACCGGCGGCGAATCGCCGGTCAGCCCGAAGTCCAGGCTGCCGACCGCGAGGGCTTCCAGCAACTGCGGCCCGGCCGGGAATTCGATCCAGCTGACCTTGCTCGCGGGGAAGCGTTTTTCGAGCGCGCCCTGCTGCTTCAGGATCACGAGATTGACGGCGCTCTTCTGGAAACCTATCCGCACCTGGGTCGGCAGTTGGCTCGACACTTCGCCCGCGGCGCGCACGATGCCCGCGGCGCCCAGCGTCGCGCTGGCGGCGACCAGCTGCAGCAGGCGGCGGCGATGCGAATCCGGACGGGTCATCGCGAGGTCTCGTCGCGTCATCATCAATTGCCGCTCGCCGCGGTTTTCAGCGCGCCACCGGGCAGCGCATCGGCTATGCGCACCGGCTTCGGGATCAGCTTCAACTCGTAGAACGCGTCGGCGACCTTCTGCTGCTCGGCCGCGACCGCCGGGCTGACCGGCGTGACACTGAACTGGTAGCGCTGCAGCGCGAGCTCGACGACGGCGGCATCCAGCCCCTGCAGCGGCGCGATGAGGGTCGCGGCCTGCTTCAGGTTCGCCTTGAGCCAGCGGCCCTGCTCGACCGAGTCCTCGAACAGCGCCTTGATCACGTCGGGGCGCGTCTGTGCGAAGCCGCGCTCGGCCAGGTAGAACAGGTGGTTGCTCGCGACGCCGTTGCGGCCGTCGACGATGATGCGGGCGTTGCTCTGCTTCTCGACCGCGGCGAGGAACGGATCCCAGATCGCCCACGCGTCGACCGAGCCCTTCTCGAACGCGGCGCGGGCATCGGCCGGCGGCAGGAACACGGGCTGGATGTCGCCGTACTTCAGGCCCGCCTTCTCGAGCGCGCGCACCAGCAGGTAGTGCACGTTCGAGCCCTTGTTCAGCGCGACCTTCTTGCCCTTCAGGTCGGCCGCCGTCTTGATCGCCGAGCCCGGGGGCACGACGATCGCCTCGGCTTCGGGCGCAGCCGGGTCGTGGCCGATGTAGACGAAGTTCGCACCCGCCGCCTGCGCGAAGATCGGCGGCGCTTCGCCGACATGGCCGACGTCGATCGCGCCCACGTTGAGCCCCTCGAGCAGTTGCGGGCCGGCCGGGAACTCGACCCACTTGACGCCGACGTTCAGCGGCGCGAGACGCTTCTCGAGCGTGCCCTGGGCCTTCTGCAGCACGAACAGGTTCGCGCTCTTCTGGTAGCCGATGCGCAGCTCGCTGCGTTGCGGCTGCGCCTGCGTGACCGCCGCCAGCAGCAGCGCGCCGGCCGAGGCACCGGCCCACAGCGCGGTGCGCAGCCACGAACGGCGCGACAGCGCGGTGATGGCGAGGTTGTCGTTCATCTGTGCTTCGGTCCTGGTTGTCGAGAAAAAACTCGCGCGTGCCGCGTGCCAGCGGCACGCGCGAGATCGAACCCACCCGACGCCGGGGGGAGGAGACAAGCTTTGCGTGCGCCCTACCGTCCGTTCGCCCTGAGGTATCGAAGGGCTGGTGCCGAACGGGCGGAACTCGAGGCGCCGTCGTCAAGCGCTACATCGCACCAGGCTCAGCGGCGCGCGCTCGTGCCGTTCGCGCAGATGCGCCTGCGACTCGAGCGCATGCGCGAGGCGCGTCGCGCCGATGTCGAGCCGGCGCTGCACATCGGCATCGAAGCGCGGACCGGACGCGGCCGATTCGCCATCGCCGAACACGACCTGCGACTCCAGCGCATAAACCGACGGCACGACCTGGTGCGCGCCGAGGTTGTCGAGCACCGGGCGCAGCGAATGATCGAGTGCGAGCGTGTGGGCCGGGCTGCCGCCGGTCGCCAGCGGCCAGATCCACTTGCCGTGCAGGCCGTCCTGCGGCAACAGATCGAGGAATGCCTTGAGCAGGCCGCTGTACGCCGCCTTGTAGATCGGCGTCGCGAGCACGATCGCGTGGGCCTGCGCCACCTGCTGCAGCGCCTCGCGCAACGGGGCCTCGCTGGTGCGCGCACGCAGCAGCGGCTCGGCCGGGAGGTCGCGAAGCGCCAGCGTGCGCGCCGCCACCCCGGCGCGTTCGAGCGCGCCCGCGGCGCCTTCGAGCAGCGCGGCCGAGCGCGAGCGTTCGGATGGACTCGCGGCGATCAACAAGGCTTGCATGGTCGGACTTCAGCAGGATGCATTGATTACTTTGCGGCGTAGATCTGGTCGAACACGCCGCCGTCGTCGAAGTGCGTCTTCTGCGCGTTGCGCCAGCCGCCGAACTCGCCGTCGACCGTCACGAGCTTGACCGGCGCGAACTGCTTCGCGTACTTGGCCGCGACCTTCGCGTCGCGCGGCCGGTAGAAGTTGCGCGCGGCGATCTCCTGGCCCTCGGGCGAGTACAGGTACTCGAGGTAGGCCTGCGCGACCTTGCGCGTGTTGCGCTTGTCGACCACCTTGTCGACGACGCTGACCGGCGGCTCGGCGAGGATGGACAGGCTGGGCGTGACGATCTCGAACTTGTCCGGGCCGAGCTCCTTGACCGACAGGTAGGCCTCGTTCTCCCAGGCGATCAGCACATCGCCGATGCCGCGCTCGACGAAGGTCGTGGTCGCGCCGCGCGCACCCGAATCGAGCACCTTGGTGTTCGCATAGACACGCTTGACGAAGGCCTTCGCGCTGTCGGCGTTGCCGCCCGGCTGCTTCAGCGCATAGGCCCAGGCCGCGAGGTAGTTCCAGCGTGCGCCGCCCGAGGTCTTGGGGTTCGGCGTGATCACGTCCACACCGCTCTTCGCCAGGTCCGGCCAGTCGGCGATGCGCTTGGGGTTGCCCTTGCGCACCAGGAACACGATGGTCGAGGTGTACGGCGACGCATTGTTCGGCAGCCGCTTCTGCCAGTCCTGCGGAAGCTGCTTGCCGTGGTCGGCGAGTGCGTCGATGTCGTAGGCGAGCGCGAGCGTCACGACGTCGGCCTCGAGCCCGTCGATCACCGAGCGCGCCTGCTTGCCCGAGCCGCCGTGCGACTGGCGGATCGTCACGGTCTCGCCGGTCTTGGCCTTCCACTGCTTCGCGAACGCGGCGTTGAATTCCTGGTACAGCTCGCGCGTCGGGTCGTAGCTGACGTTCAGGAGCGTCGTGTCGGCACGCGCGGGCAGCGCCGACAGCGCAAGCGCCGAGGCGGCGACGCCGGCGAGCAGGGTGCGGCGGGAGAGCGTGGCGAGGTTCATGGCGGAGTCGGGCGGCCGCGCGGATGCGGCCATGCAAGTGATCAGAGGCTTGCACTCTAGGCAAGCCTCCGGCCCCGGTGAACCAAGAATTCCTGCTTTGCTTTTCAGTCAGGCGCCGCTCGGCACTCGGCGCGCCTGCCCGGCGGTGCGCTGCAGCCACCCCGCCGCTTCGCGGGCCTCGAGCGGCCGCGCGTACAGATAGCCCTGCAGCACGCGGCAACCGGCCGACAAGGCCGCGCTCGCATGCTCGACCGTCTCGACCCCTTCGGCCACGACCTCGAGGCGCAGCACGGCCGCCAGGTCGCAGATCGCCTTGACGATCGCGGTCGCGTCGGGCGCGGGCATCGGGTCGATCAGCGTGCGGTCGATCTTGACCGCGGTCAGCGGCAGGCTGCGCAGCATGTTCAGCGACGAGAAGCCGGTGCCGAAGTCGTCCAGCGCGACCTCGACGCCGTGGCTGCGCATGTGCCCGATGCGCTCGCGCGCCTGCTCCATGTGCGCGACCACGGCGCCCTCGGTGATCTCCAGCGACAGCGCTTGCGGCGGGACGTCGTAGTGGCGCAGCGTGCGCAGCACCAGCTCCGGAAAGCCCGGGTCCAGCAGCTGCAGCGGCGAGACGTTGACCGCCACCGGCAGCACGCGGCCGAACGCTTCGCGCCACTCGGCGATCTGCTGGCAGGCCTGCGTCAGGATCAGGTTGCCGAGCGGGCCGATCAGCCCGGTGCGCTCGGCCGCCGGGATGAACTCGACCGGGCCGATGCGGCCGACGCCGGGCCGGTCCCAGCGCACCAGCGCCTCGAAGCCGACCGGCGCGCCGCTGGCCGCGTCGACCTTGGGCTGATACACCAGCGTGAACTCGTCGCTCTTGATGCCGGCGCGCAGCGCCTGCTCGGACTCCAGCGTCGCGCCCGAGCCGCGGGCGAAACGCTCTTCGGCGAACTGCAGCGAGGTGCCCGGGGTGCGCTTGGCCTCGTGCATCGCGGCATTCGCGGCGCGCAGCAGCGCCTCGGGGCCGCGCGCGTTCGCCGGATAGAGCGCAACGCCCATCGAGACGTCGAGGAAGAATTCGTGCCGCGCGGTCACGAGCGGCTGCATCAACAAGGTCTGCACCTGCTGCGCGAGCTCGCGCGCGGTGCGTTCGGCATCGAGCAGCGGCGCATCCGGCACCGCGAGCAGCGCGAACTCGTCTTCGCCGAGCCGCATCACCGGCGCACGACTCTTCAGCGCCGCATGCAGCGCATCGGCGAGTGCGCGCAGCACCTCGTCGCCGACCGACGGGCCGTGCGCCTCGTTGAAGAGCTTGAAGCGGTCGATGTCCAGCAGCAGCAGCGCGAACGGCTGCGCCGGCCCACGCTCGCAGAGCTCGCGCAGGTATTGCAGCAGCGCGCTGCGGTTCGGCAGCCCGGTCAGCTCGTCGTGCGTGGCCTGGTGCAGCAGCGTCTGCGCCGCGTTGTGGCCCACGGTGTCGTCGGTGACGACGATCTGCTCGGCCGGCTGGCCATCCCAGTCGATCCGCCACGCGCTGAAGCGCAGGTGCAGCGGGCGGCCGTCGAACGCGCGGCGCTCGCCCTCCCAGTGGTCTTCGGCGAGCTCGCCGGAGACCAGCTTGCGGTGGCGGACGCGCGCGAGCTCGCGCTCGTTCTCGGGCATCGTCGCGTCGCGCCACTGCTGCCCGGTCGAAATCCGCACCCCGCCGTCCGGCGGCAGGCCGTAGATCTGCAGCAGCGCCGGGTTCGCGTACTTCATCTCCTCGCCCTGCATCACCGCGACGCCCTGGTGCGAGCGCTCGGTGATCGCGACGAGCTGCTGGCGCATCCGCTCGGCCTCGCTGCGCGAACGCTGCGCCGCCGCATAGAACAGCGCAAGACCCAGCACGACGCGCAAGGTCGTCGCGATGCCGGCCTGCCACTGCAGCCGCTCCTCGCCGTGCGCGACGAAGATGAACTGGTTGAGCCCGAGCAGCACCATCGCGACGCCGGCGACCCGCTCGGCGATGTCGGGGCCGCGCAGTCCCCACAGCAGCGCGATCGCGCCGGCCAGGGCGGTCAGCGTCGCGCTGACGGCTTGCCCGGCGCGCGGATCGACCGCGACGATCGCACCGCCGACCAGCACCAGCAGCACCGCACCGGCCCACATCTGCCGGCTGGTCAGCGGCAAGCCCGCCAGGTGGCTGACGCCGACGATCCACAAGGTCAGGCTGACGGCCGCGACGACGACCAGCACCGCCTGCGCGAGCGCGGCCCAGGGCGCGACGCCGCTCGCGAACACCACGTACGCCGGCGGCACGAGGGCCTGGGTGACGAACGACCAGCCCAGCCAGCGCGAGAACAGCTGCGTGCGGTCGGCACGCCAGACCAGCAGCAGGCCGATCCCGACTGCGAGATTGACGCCGGCGTTGAGCAGCAGGGCCGGGATCATGGCGGGATGCGCGGCGTCAGGTGCGCCTCAGTCCGATGCGCGGATCCACTCGGCCGCGCGCTCGGCGATCATCAGGGTCGGCGAGTTCGTGTTGCCGCTGGTGATCGTCGGCATCACGCTCGCGTCGGCAACGCGCAGGCCGCGCACGCCGTGCACGCGCAGTTGCGCATCGACCACCGCATCCGGGTCGCTCGCCGGACCCATCTTCGCGGTGCCGACCGGGTGGAAGATGGTCGTGCCGATGTCGCCGGCGAGCTTCCACAGCTCGGCGTCGGTCTGGTACTCGACACCCGGCTTGACCTCCTTCGGCTTGTACGGCGCGAGCGCCGGCTGCTCGACGATGCGCCGCGTCAGGCGCAGGCTGTTCGCGGCGATCAGGCGGTCGGTGTCGGTGCTCAGGTAGCGCGGCGCGATGCTCGGCGCATCGGCCGCGCGGTTCGACAGGATGCGCACCGCGCCTCGGCTGCTCGGGTTCAGGTTGCAGACGCTCGCGGTGAACGCGTTGAACGTGTGCAGCGGCTGGCCGAACGCATCCAGCGACAGCGGCTGCACGTGGTACTGCAGGTTCGCGTGCGGCTGCGCCGGGTCGCTCTTCGTGAACGCGCCGAGCTGCGACGGCGCCATGCTCATCGGGCCGCTGCGGCGCAGCGCGTACTCGATGCCGAACGTCGCCTTGCCCCACAACGTGGCGGCCATCGTGTTCAGCGTCTTCACGCCGTCTACCGCGTAGACCGCGCGGATCTGCAGATGGTCCTGCAGGTTCTCGCCGACGCCGGCGAGCTCATGGACCGGCGCGACGCCGCGCTCGTGCAACAACGCACCGGGGCCGATGCCGGAGAGCTGCAGCAGCTGCGGCGTGCCGATCGCGCCGGTCGCCAGCACGACTTCGCCGCCCGGTGCGAGCCGCGCGGTCAGCGGCGCACCGCCGCCTTGCGGCAGCGCTTCGATGCCGCGCGCCGCGAGGCCTGCGTCACCGTGCTCGAGCAGCACGCGGCTGATCTGCGCGCCGGTCCAGACCTGGAGATTCGTGCGGCGCTGGATCGGCCGCAGAAACGCCTTGCTGGCATTCCAGCGGATGCCGGCGCGCTGGTTCACGTGGAAGTAGCCAACGCCTTCGTTGTCGCCGCGGTTGAAGTCTTCGGTCGCCGGGATGCCGGCCTGCTGCGCGGCTTGCGCGAACGCATCCAGCACGTCCCAGCGCAGCCGCTGCTTCTCGACGCGCCATTCGCCGCCGCTGCGCGCGCCGCTCGCATCGAAGCCCGGCGCAGCGTGGAACGCGTCGGCGCCGGCGTGGTAGTCCTCGTGCTTCAGGAAATACGGCAGGCACTCGGCCCAGCTCCAGCCGGGGTTCGCGCCGTGGCCGTCGCCGCGGCCCCAGCCGTCGAAGTCGCGCGCTTGGCCGCGCATGTAGATCATCCCGTTGATGCTGGAGCAGCCGCCCAGCACCTTGCCGCGCGGGTAGCGCAGGCTGCGGCCGTTCAGGCCCGGGTCGGCATCGGTGAAGAACAGCCAGTCGGTGCGCGGGTTGCCGATGCAGTAGAGGTAGCCGACCGGGATGTGGATCCACAGGTAGTCGTCGTTGCCGCCGGCCTCGATCAGCAGCACACGCTTGCGCTTGTCGGCACTCAGCCGGTTCGCGAGCAGGCAGCCCGCGGTCCCGGCACCGCAGACGATGTAGTCGTACGTGTTCTCGTTCTCGCCGTGGTTCATGCGTTGTGGTCGTTTGTTGTTGTTGTGGTCGTTCTGGTTGTCAGCGCCCCGTGGCCCCCAGGATCGGAAACAGCTTGACCAGCCCGTCGGACATCACCTCGACCGCGAGCGCCGCGAGCAGCAGGCCCATCAGCCGCGTCATCACATTGATGCCGGTCTTGCCCAGCACCTTCGCGATGCGCCCCGAGAGGCTGAACGCGAGCCACACCGAGAGGCCGATCACGACGCCGTAGCCGACCAGCACGCCGAGCTGCCACCAGTGGCGCGTCTTCTCGGCGTAGATCACCATCGTCGAGATCGTCGCGGGGCCGGTGAGCAGCGGGATGGTCAGCGGCACGATCGCGATGCTGGCGCCGGCGTCGACCTTGTCGGCCGCTTCGGCCAGGTCGTCCTGGCGCGTCTCGGCGGGTTGCGCCGACAGCATCTGCACCGCCGACAGCATCAGCAGCAGCCCGCCGCCGACCTGGAACGAGGCGAGCGAGATGCCGAAGAACTCGATGATCTGCAGCCCGGCGATCGCGCTGACGCCGATCACGATGAATGCACTGAACGCCGCGACCCGCGCCGTGCGCTTGCGTTGCTCGCGCGTGAATGC
>DATEFR010000428.1:0-2405 GCA_035280545.1 Burkholderiaceae bacterium
GTAGTTCACCTTGCCGGGGTTGCCCTTGATGTAGGCGATCAGCTCCTGCACGTTCTTCGCCGGAATGGACGGATGCACGACGAGCACGTTCGGCGTCGTCCCCACCAGGCCGATGGGCTCCAGATCGCGGGTGAATTCGTAGGGCAGGTTCTTGTACAGGCCGGTCGCGATCGCATGCGCGATCGTCGCCATGAACAGCGTATAGCCGTCCGGCGCGGCCCGCGCGGCCAATCCGGCGCCCAGCGTGCCGCCAGCGCCGCCCCGGTTGTCGACGATGACGGGCTGGCCCAGTGCAGCCGAGAGCTTCTGCCCCACGGTGCGCGCAAGGATGTCGGTGGTGCCGCCCGCCGCGAAAGGCACGATGAGGGTGATAGGCTTGGCGGGCCAGTCGTCCGCGCGGGCGGCGGGCGCGAGGCTGGCGAGCAGGCCGGTGCAGGCCACTGCCGAAACGAGGGTACGGCGGCGAATGCGATGCATGAGGTCTCCTTGGCGGTGGTCGTGGTTGTCGCGAACGAGGCTGGGATCAGTCGCGTCCGGGCTGCTGTGCCGTCGGCAGCCGCTTCTCGATCGAATGCCGGAAGAGGGCGGCCGTGCGGTACACCCCGTGCGCGAACTTGCCCCAGGGCAGCGTGATGAACAGCGCCAGCACGATGCCCAGATGCACGGCCAGCGTCAGCGGCATCGCGGCCGTGTCGCGCAGCAGCAGGACCGCGAAGCCGCTCAGGCTGCACAGCAACAGCAGCGCGATGAAGCCGCGGTCCATCGGATGCTGTGCCGGGTCGCCCTGCAAGGGGTGGCGCCGCAGGTGGAGATGCAGGAGTCCGGCCGGGCCCGCGATCAGCCCGAGCCCGCCGAGCGAGCCCAGGATCACCGGCAAGCTCGTGATCGCGTAGGGCGCTTCCAGGCCCAGCACGAAGTGGTAGAAGGTCGCCACGCAGGTGGCGGCGAAGCAGAGAACGAAGCCGTAGAAGGTCAGGTGATGGAAGCGCCGCCGCGCGAGTGAGTAGCGATCGTCCTCGTTGTGGCAGCCGTCGCCGTGGCCGCCGCCGAGATGGGTGAGGCGGGCTGCGTCGCGCAGCGCCTCGGTTGCCGCAGGCGCGCGCGCCTGGGTCATCGCGGCTCGCTCGCCGTGAACTGCAACGGTGGCAGGCGAGATGTCGCACCAGAACCTGCGCACGCCGACGCCCAGCGCGACGATCGCGAAGAGGGACACGGCACCGAACAGCATCGCCAGCAGACGGTGAGGAAACACCGAGTAGAAGTGCCCTGCATGCGGCTGAGCGGCCAGCGGGCCGGCGAGCGCCACCGCGAGCGCCAGGAACAGCGCGAGCCCGCCGGCCAGGGCGAGTGCCGTCGTCAGGCCTGCGCGGCGATACAGCGCTGCGCACGCGGAGGGCCAGGCGTAGTCCTGGTAGGTGCGCGCCCGGACCTGCGCCATCGTCTGCGGGAACACCACGGCGAATTCGTGCGGGGGCGCGTATTGGCAGGCGTGCAGGCAGGCCCCGCAGTTGTGGCAGAGGTTGGCCAGGTAGTGGATGTCGGCGCGCTCGAACGACAGGCGGCGGGTCATCGCGGGAAACACGGCGCAGAAGCCCTCGCAGTAGCGGCAGGCATTGCAGATCTGCAGTTGCCGCGCGGCTTCCGCCTCGGCATCGGCGAGCGGCTGGCGCGCCGATGCGAGGGACGCCGCTTCGCGCACCAGCGCCTCGATCTCACGCATGGGCCGCTCCTTCGCGCGCTGCTTGCGCCGCGCGCTGCCCCGCGATGCGCCCGAACGCCGTGCCGATGGTCATGCCCACGCCGGCGGTGTAGCCGCGGCCCAGCACGTTGCCCGCCATCATCTCGCCGGCGACGAACAGGTTGCCGCTGGCGCGCCCGCCGAAGTGCACGGCGGCATGCGCGTCGGTCTTCAATCCGAGATAGGTGAAGGTGATGCCCGGGCGCAGTGCGTAGCCGTGGAAGGGCGGTGTGTCGATCGTGCGCGCCCAGTGGGACTTCGGCGGGGACAGGGCGGTCGTCGTGCAGTCGTCCAGGACCGTGTGGTCGAACGTGCCGGGGCGGCAGGCGCGGTTGAACGCCTGCACCGTGCGCACGAACGCCTCGGGCGGCAGCCCGAGCCGGGCTGCCAGCTCCTCCAGCGTGTCGGCCGCATGACCTTCGAACACGGGCGGCATGAATCGCCCCACGGCCTTGCTGTCGATGATGCAGTAGCCGACCTGGCCGCGCTGCTGGGCCACGAGTCGGCCCCAGATGGCATAGCGCTTGGGCCAGAAGTCCTCGCCTTCGTCGTGGAAGCGCTGGGCTTCGCCGTTGACCACGATGCCCAGCGACACGCAGTCCACGCGCGTGACGATGCCGCCGTCGTACAGCGGCGCGCGCGCATCGATGGCCACGCAATGCGCCTG
>DATEFR010000429.1:0-6706 GCA_035280545.1 Burkholderiaceae bacterium
CGGATGACCGGGTCGCTGCTGGACATCACCGGCTGAACCGCCGCGCCGGCATCGCCACGGTGCGATGTTGGCCATTGATTGATCTCGAGCCGCCGCGGGTTCACATTGAACGCCGGGAGTCGGTCTCGATGCCTGCCGTGCGAGAAGCCGTCGTCGACGGCCTGTTCTACCCCGCCGCGCCCCGTGCGCTGCGGGCCAGCATCGTCGACTATCTGGTCGGCGCGGCCACAGCCGGCGACACCGCCGAGCGCGGGCCGCCCAAGCTGCTGATCGCGCCCCATGCGGGCTACGAATACTGCGGCGCGATCGCGGCGCAAGCCTACGCCCTGCTGGGAGGCCGCGCCGCGCGCGCCATCAGCCGCGTCGTGATGCTCGGCCCCACGCACCGTGTGGCACTCGACGGACTGGCCGCGCCGCGGGCGCAGGCTTTCGAGACGCCGCTCGGCCAGGTTGCGCTCGATGGCGCAGCGCTGGCCAGCCTGGCCGACCTGCCGCAAGTCAGCCGCAACGATCGGGCGCACGAACGCGAACATTCGCTGGAGGTGCAACTGCCGTTCCTGCAGACGCTGCTCGGCGATCGCTTCACGATCGTCCCGCTGGTCGTGGGCAGCGCCGGCGCCGAGGCCGTGGCGCAGGTGCTCGAACGTTTGTGGGGCGGCGACGAAACGCTGATCGTGATCAGCTCGGACTTCTCGCACTACCTCCCGTACGAACAGGCGCAGGCGGTCGACCGTGCCACGGCCCAACGCATCCTGGCGCTGGCCGCCGATGTCTCGCCGCACGAGGCCTGCGGGGCCAGCGCGATCAATGGGGCGGCGTTGGCGTCGCGCCGCCACGGTCTCGTTCCGCGCCTGCTCGATCTGCGCAACTCCGGCGACACGGCAGGTGATCGCGACCGCGTCGTGGGTTACGGCGCATTTGTCTTCGAGGAGCGGGCGCGGTGAGCCGCCAGGCCGACGCGACGCCGGCCCGCTGGTGGCACCGCCTGGCCGATGGCCGCATCCAGTGCGACCTGTGCCCGCGCGACTGCCGGCTGCACGAGGGCCAGCGCGGCCTGTGCTTCGTGCGCCAGCGCATCGACGACGCGATGGTGCTCGCCACCTACGGACGCAGCTCGGGCTTCTGCCTCGATCCGATCGAGAAGAAGCCGCTGAACCACTTCTACCCCGGCAGCGCGGTGCTCAGCTTCGGCACCGCCGGCTGCAACCTGGCGTGCAAGTTCTGCCAGAACTGGGACATCTCGAAGAGCCGCGAGATGGACCGGCTGATGGACACCGCCTCGCCCGAGCGGATCGCCCAGGCAGCGCGAGCGAGCGGTGGCGCGAGCGTGGCCTTCACCTACAACGACCCGGTGATCTTCGCCGAGTACGCGATGGATGCGGCCGATGCTTGCCACGCGCTGGGCCTGCGCAGCGTCGCCGTCACCGCGGGCTACATGCATGCGGCGCCCAGGCGCGAGTTCTACGCTCGGATGGACGCGGCCAACGTCGACCTCAAGGCCTTCACGGAGGACTTCTACTTCCAGCAGACCGGCGCCCATCTGGCCCCGGTGCTCGACACCTTGCAGTACCTGCGCCACGAGACCGACTGCTGGTTCGAGATCACGACGCTGCTGATCCCCGGATACAACGACGGCGACGCCGAGATCGAGTTGCAGACGCGCTGGATCGCCGACCACCTGGGCCTGGACGTGCCGCTGCACTTCACGGCCTTCCATCCGGACTACAAGATGCTGGACGTGCCGCCGACTCCGCAGTCCACACTCACGCGCGCACGCACGATCGCGCTCGGCAACGGCCTGCATCACGTCTACACCGGCAACGTGCACGACGTCGAAGGCGGCACGACGTGCTGTCCCGGCTGCCATGCCGCGCTGATCGAGCGCGACTGGTACGAGGTGCTGTCGTATCGCATCGCCACGCACGATGACGCGCACGCCACCTGCCCGCATTGCGGCACGCCCATTGCCGGCCGCTTCGGCGACAACTTCCGCCGCGGCTTCGGCCGGCGGAGGATCCCGGTGCAGGTGGCGGTGCAGTGAGCTGCGGCCTCCTCGCGCGTCACAGCGAACAGGAGATGAACATGGACCTGAGCTCGACCGCCTTCGAACCGGACCGCGACATCCCGCGTCTGTACACCTGCGAAGGCGACGACCTGGCGCCGCCGCTGCAATGGAGCGGCGTTCCGGACCGTACCCGGAGCCTGGCGCTGATCGTCGACGACCCGGACGCGCCGGACCCGGCGGCACCGACCACGACCTGGGTGCACTGGGTGCTCGTCGACATCCCGCCCAGCGCGACGGCGACTCCCGAAGGCGGTCAGCCGCTGCCGGCCGGTGCCCGCGACGGCACGAACGACTGGCGGCGGACCGGCTACGGCGGACCGTGTCCGCCGGTGGGTCGGCACCGCTACTTCTTCAAGCTCTACGCGCTCGACACGCTGCTGGCCGATCTGCAGAAGCCGACCAAGGCCGAACTGGAGCGCGCGATGCAGGGGCATGTCCTGGCACAAGCGCAACTGGTCGGGACTTATCAGAAGCAGCGGACCTGATCGAAGACATTTGAGCCGCGCGACTTCCAGCTCAAGCGACCCGCCAGATCACGTCGCCCACGTCGTCGGCCACCAGCAGCGACTTCTTGTCGGGACCGATCACCACGCCCACCGGGCGGCCGTAGGAGACCGATTCGTCCGGCGCGAGAAAGCCCCACAGGATGTCGCGCGGCGAGCCTGCGGGCCGGCCGTTCGCGAAAGGGATGAACACGACCTTGTAGCCGCTGAGCGTGCTGCGGTTCCACGAGCCGTGCTGGCCGATGACCATGCCGTCCACGTCGAATCCGGGCAGCGTGCCGGCCGGCATCCAGCACAGGCCCAACGACGCGGTGTGGCCGCCCAGCGCATAGTCGGGTGTCTCTGCCTTCGCCACCAGCTCGGCGTTCGCCGGCACGCGGTCATCGACCGTCTGGCCCCAATAACAATGCGGCCAGCCGTAGAAGCCACCGTCGGTGACACCGGTCAAGTAGTCGGGCGGCGTCTCGTCGCCCAGGCCATCGCGCTCGTTGACGACGGTCCACAGCCGGTTCGTGATCGGCTCCCAGGCCAGCCCCACCGGATTGCGCAGGCCGGCGGCAAAGATGCGGCAGCGATTCGTCGCCAGATCGAGCTCGTAGATGCACGCGCGGCCTTCCTCGGCCTCCAAACCGTGCTCGCCGATGTTGCTGAGCGAGCCGACGCCGATGTAGAGCCGGCGCCCGTCCCGGCTGGGCAGCAGGCTGCGTGTCCAGTGGCCGCCGGGCTTGAAGGTCGTCAAGCGGCGCCCCGGCGCGCTGATCGTCGTGGTGCCGGTCGTGTAGGGGAAGGCCACCACGCCGTCCGTGTTGCCGACATAGAACGTGTCGTCGAGCAGTGCCATGCCGAACGGCTGGTTCAGCTGGTCCAGCAAGGTGTGGCGCTGCTCGGCCACGCCATCGCCGTCGGCATCGCGCAGCAGCGTGATGCGATTGGGGCTGACACCGATCGCGGCGGCCCGGCGCATGGTGGCCACCATCGCGTGATCGAAGAGCGTGCGTGGACCGCCGGCCGAAGGCAACGCCTCGGCCACCGTCACGTCGCCATTCGGGAGCACCTCGATCCAGCGTGGGTGCTTGAGCCCGGCCGCGAAGGCGTTGACCCTGAGCCCCGTCGCCGCCGCCGGCAACTGCCCGGCCGCCCAGCCTTGCGCGGTGGGCATCTTCAGCGTCGGAATGCGTCCCTGCGGCCGCGCGATGGGTATCTCGGGTGATGGGCCCAAGGCCGGGGTCGGCTCGTCGCCCTGTTGCCGGCGCCAGCGTATGGCACCGGCACCGACGAGTGCCACGGCGCGCGCAAGAACGTCGTATATCGCCATCAAACACCTCCATGTGTGGGGTGTGCGATTCGACAATGCCGCGCACCCGACGGTGCGTGGATTGTGAGGGCGCTGACGGAACCTGCGCGGCGCCGATGGCGCGCGAACCTCAGGCCGATTGACGGCGGCGAGCCATGAACCCGACGGCACCCAGGCCCGCCAGCATCAGCGCATAGGTCTGGGGCTCCGGAACCGGTGCGGCGATCGTCACGACGCTGGCACTTGCGTCGACCAAGCTGCGTACGTGTGCCGCAGCGGCCAGGCTGCCGCCGGTGAAGCTGTCGAGCGCCGCACCGGTGATCTTGAACGTGGCGCTCTCGCCCATGTCGATGCCAAACGCGGAGCCACCCCCCGCGGTATCGGAATCGAATGACGCGTCGGACGTGAAGCCGACGCTGTTGCCGCCAGGAAGACTGCCGGGCGCGGCCCCCGACGTGAAGCTCACGGTGCCGACACCGCTGAAGAAGGAGGCGCTCATGCCGGCGGCGAGGTCGAAGTAGATCTCCGACACATAACCAGCGCCGGCGTTGGACAGCGTGAAGTAGGTGCCGTCCCAGGTCCACGACAGGCTGGACGTGGCCAAGGCGCAGTCACTGGCCGATCCGGCCGCACAGCTGAAGCTCTCGGCATGGGCCAGCAAGCTCGCGCCGGCCAGCAGCATCGTCGACGCGATCTTGGTCAGAGTTGGCATCTTCATCTGTGAATCCTGTTGTTGGCGGGCCATCGGATGACAGGCTCGATGGCGCCGATTCTCGGGGCGGGAATTCACAGCGGCCCTCCCCGCTTCGCGGGGTGGGCGAGATCTTGGAATCTCATTTCGGGAAATCCGACACGATCCATCTGATGGATCGAGGCTGGCCAGCGCGAAGGTCGCGGTGCGCTGCCCTCTACTCCAGGAAGCCGCCTGTCGACAGGGACGTTCCGAGAACCCGCCGGGTGGCAAGCAGTGTCGAGATCTCGGCTGCGCACTTTCTGAGCGCCGTGACTTCCGCGGACCGCCACTTGCGCACGACGTCGTTGGTGCACGTGATGAGCCCCCAGACCTCGCTGTCGCCACCATACGAGGCGGCCAACAGCGCGCGGATGTTGAAGGGCACCAGCATGGTGTCCTTCACGCCCTGGAGATGGGGGTCGGCGAACGTGTCCGCGCAGACGTAGCAGCGCGATTCCACCAGCGTGTTGAAGAACCCGCCGCTGGACTCGGGGAACACGGCGGCGCCGGCCACGGCACGGTTCCTCGTCCCATCGTAGGCGGCGACGCTGCGCATGACGCGTTGGCCGACCTTTCCCGAGACGCTCCAAAAAGTCACGTGCATGCACAGCAGCGACTTCTGGATGCACTCGGCCACTTTGCCCGCCGCTTCGATGTCCGTCATACGCCCGGCATCGACCTCGTGGGCCAAGTCTCGCATCAGGAAATGGAAATTCGCTACGCCGACCACGCTGGAACCGGGAATGCTGCTGTTACTGCAGCGGGTATTTTCTCGCACCCCGGCCCGGCGCGTGACGCTACAAGGACAACAGGCGCTGGAAGAAGGAGCGGTAGCGGCACAAGGCGATCCGAAGGTTCTCGGTCGATGTGTCTTCGGTTTCCTTGAACTGCGCTTCGAGCTCGGTCCGCTCTCTGGAAAACGTCTCGGCGAGACTCTTCATGACCTGGGCGACGAGCTCGTCGGCGCTTCGCACGGCCAGGTTCGGATCATCGACGAAGCCGATCTGAATGGCATCCCAGCGCGAGCGGAAGTCTTCGGCCGCCTCCGGCATGAACAGCGGCGCCAACTGGCGCTCTTCATCGCGGTCGGCCCGCGCGTTTCTGCCCTCGATGCTTTCGGCCGATTCGCGCAGGTCTTCCTGCTGCGCGGCACGCTCTCTCTGCGCTCTGTCGGTGGCGGCGGCGAGATCGGCTGTGGTCAGGGGTCTTTCATCGGTCGCGTGATTCATGAGTTCACCTCTGCGTGGTGTCTGGGTCTGGAAGTGGGGGCCAGGTCGTCGCTGACCTCGAGCAGGTCCTGGAAGAGCGCGCGGTAGTGGATGACGCCCTTGCGCAGCTCCTCGGTGTCGGCTTCGCCGCGTTCATCGCGAAGCGCGATCGCCTGCGCCGCGCGGTAGTGCTGCACGACGGCCGGGTGATCGACCGAAATGTCCGCGGCGCGGCGTGCAAAGTCGGCCATCGGATAGCCGCGCTTGTGCATCAACTCGCGCACCAGTTGGTCGGCCTCGGACAGCACCCCCTTGGGGTTGTCGACAAAGCGACCCTGCAGGACTTTCCACTCCTGGGCGAACCGTTCGGCATCGGACGGCGACAGCGGCACGATGCGCAGCCGTTCGACCCGCGTTTCGCGCGCTTTCAAGTCCGACTCGGCCTTGGTTCGACTGCCAAGACGATCGACGGCTCTGCCGTATTCGGGCCCGAAGCGTTGCTTCAGGCGTTGCGACTGTCTCTGCCGATAAGTGAACCAGGCCGCCAACGCGATCAACGCCACGATCACGACGGCGGACAGAACCATCAACGTTTCTCGATCCATGTTCATGCAAGTCTCCTACCCCGGCCCTGGCGCGTCCTTGGAGCGTTCGCGGCCGGGAACAGCGTGGCACGGCCAGTCTAGGAGTCGCCTCTCGGACGCGATGTCGGAGCACGCTGGCAAGCCTCTCTGAAGGGGACCGGTTGCGGTGTAGGACGGCACCGCGGTGACGATGGCGCAGTGACCGTGATGAGGCGATGTCCTACGGCCGCAGGCACTCGTTGCCGACTGACCGCTACCGGCATCGATGCCAACGTGGAGTGCCCCCTTGGGCTACGACTCAAAAGGAAACCCCATGAAA
>DATEFR010000430.1:0-2588 GCA_035280545.1 Burkholderiaceae bacterium
GCCCGCATCCGCGCGCTCGCGCAGGACGTCGCCTGCGAAATTCACCCGGTCGACAACCTGCGCGTGCTGCGTTACCTGGTGCACGAGATGAAGGTCGGTGAGGACGACAAGAACCGCTGGTACCGGCACTGGGTCGAAACCGGACTCGAGGTCGTCGAGCGCCAGCTCGCAGGCCATCCGCAGACCGGCGCGTTCTGCCACGGCGACACGCCGACGCTGGCCGACTGCGTGCTCGTGCCGCAGATCCACAACGCGCAGCGCTTCGACTGCCGGCTGACCCATGTGCCGACCGTGATGCGCATCTTCGCGACCTGCATGCAGCACGACGCGTTCGCGAAGACGCAGCCGTCGGAATGTCCCGACGCGGCATGACTCGCGGTTTCGACGCCGACTGGCTGGTGCCCGAGTGGCACGTGCCTGGCGTGGGTGCGGTGATGACGACGCGCCAAGGCGGCGTCAGCGTCGCGCCGTTCGACACCCTGAACCTGCGAGCCGGGCAGGGCGACGACCCGGTGGCGGTCGCGCAGAACCAGCGCCGCCTCGCCGACGCGATCGGCGCGGCGCCGGTCTGGCTGACACAGGTGCACGGCGCTGCGGTCGTGCCGTTGACCGCGAGCGATCAGCAGCCCGGCGCGCCGGTGCACCGCGCCGATGCGTCGTTCACGGTCGAGCCTGGCGTGGTCTGCGCGGCGCAGGTGGCCGATTGCCTGCCGGTGCTGTTCGCGGCGCCCGGCGCACGCGGCGTGGCCGCGGCGCATGCCGGCTGGCGCGGGCTGGCCGGCGGCGTGCTGGACGCGACGATTGCCGCGTTGTGCGAGGCGACGAATTGCGAACCCGATGAGTTGCAGGCCTGGCTCGGTGCCTGCATCGGGCCGCGACGTTTCGAGGTCGGTGCCGACGTTCTGCAAGCGTTCGGCGCGGATCCGGATCGGCGCGAGAACCAGCCGGGTTTTGCGGCGAGCCAGTCTCGGGGCGAGCACGCGAAATGGCTCGCCGACTTGCCGTGGCTCGCGCGTCAGCGCTTGGCCGCGGCGGGCGTGCGAGCGGTCAGCGGCGGCACGTGGTGCACCGTCGAGGCGCCGTCACGGTTCTTCTCGTACCGCCGCGACGGGGTCACCGGCCGGATGGCCGCCGCCGTCTGGATCGAGCGGCGCTGAGCCGTCGCCCTCCCGGTCCTCCTCGAGCGTCGATTGCGCGCGCCGGGCACGGCGGCGCGCCGCGGCCCGCATCAGGTACAGCACGATGGACAGCGGCAGCACGCCCCACAGCAGGAACGTGAACACGGCGCCGAGCACACTCCCGTTGCTGCTCAAGGCCTCGACGATGGCCGCCATCAGCACGACATACAACCAACCGATCGTGACCAGGTACATCACCTTCGAGCCTCGAAAATAATAACCTCAATGTGAAATGCGATGTCATAATGCGGCAAAGCGGCGCCGCCATGATGCAGGTCAAAAGGGGATCGCGATTGCGGATGTACAACGGCCGCCCGATCCCGTAGCCTGAACCGACCGTGCCGTAGAGCCGCCAAGGAGACACATGACATCGCGTTCCCATTCTGCGGCGCCGGCCGTTTCCCAGACTGCCGCTGAGTTGGCGTCCCATGCCGCGGCGCTCGGCTCGTCGCTCACCGAGGTCTGGAAGACGATGTCGGGTCTGAGCCTGCCGATGTCGGCGCTCGCGCAGATGCAGGCCGACTACCTGAAGGCCTCGACCGAGATCTGGAACCAGACGCTGCAACGCGACGACGGTGACGGCGCCGCTGCCGCCCCGGCCGACAAGCGCTTCGCCGCGCGCGACTGGCGCAATCCGTCCAGCGCCTACCTCGCGCAGATGTACCTGCTGAACGCCCGCACGCTGATGCAGATGGCCGACAGCATCGAAGGCGAGGCGAAGACCCGCCAGCGCATCCGCTTCGCGGTGCAGCAGTGGATAGACGCCGCCGCGCCCAGCAACTACCTCGCGCTGAACCCCGAGGCGCAGCGCAAGGCGCTCGAAACGCAGGGCGAGAGCATCGGGCAGGGCCTGAAGCAGCTCTGGAACGACATCCAGCAAGGCCACGTCTCGCAGACCGACGAGAGCGTGTTCGAGGTCGGCCGCAACGTCGCGACCAGTGACGGCACGGTCGTGTTCGAGAACGAGCTGTTCCAGCTGATCGAATACAAGCCGCTGACCGCGAAGGTCCACGAGCGGCCGATGCTGTTCGTGCCGCCGTGCATCAACAAGTTCTACATCCTCGACCTGCAGCCGGAGAACTCGCTGATCCGCTACACGGTCGAGCAGGGCCACCGGACGTTCGTGGTCAGCTGGCGCAACCCCGACGAGAGCCTCGCGAAGGCCACCTGGGACCAGTACATCGAAGACGCCGCGATCCGCGCGATCCGCGTGGTGCAGGAAATCAGCGGCAGCGACACGATAGACACGCTGGGCTTCTGTGTGGGCGGCACGATCCTCGCGACCGCGCTGGCCGTGCTCGCGGCGCGCGGCGAGCGCCCCGCCGCCAGCATGACGCTCTTGACCACCTTGCTCGATTTCACGAACACCGGCGTGCTGGACCTGTTCATCGACGAGTCCATGGTCCAGCT
>DATEFR010000431.1:0-2161 GCA_035280545.1 Burkholderiaceae bacterium
GATCAAGGCCGCCGTCGAACTGATGTTCAAGGTCGAGGTCGAGTCGGTGTCCACCGTTGTCCAGAAGGGCAAGGTCAAGCGCTTCGGCAAGTCGATCGGCCGCCGCGACCACGTCAAGAAGGCGTACGTGTCGCTGAAGGCTGGCCAGGAGCTCAACTTCTCCGGGGAGGCTGCGTAATGGCCGTCATCAAAGTCAAACCGACGTCGCCCGGCCGCCGTGCCGTGGTGAAGGTCGTGCATTCGCATCTGTACAAGGGCCGGCCGGAAGCGTCGCTGCTCGAGCCGCAGATGCAGAACGCGGGCCGCAACAACAACGGCCACATCACGATCCGCCACAAGGGCGGTGGTCACAAGCACCACTACCGCGTGGTCGATTTCGTGCGCAACAAGGACGCCATCCCGGCGAAGGTCGAGCGCATCGAGTACGACCCGAACCGCACGGCCCACATCGCGCTGGTCTGCTACGCCGACGGCGAGCGCCGCTACATCATCGCCCCGCGCGGTCTGGAAGTCGGCGCAACCATCGTGTCGGGCGCCGAAGCGCCGATCAAGGCGGGCAACACGCTGCCGATCCGCAACATCCCGGTCGGCTCGATCGTTCACTGCGTCGAAATGCTGCCCGGCAAGGGCGCGCAGATCGCCCGCTCGGCCGGCACCTCGGTGACGCTGCTGGCGCGCGAAGGCACCTACGCGCAGCTGCGGCTGCGCTCGGGTGAAGTGCGCCGCATCCACATCGACTGCCGCGCGACGATCGGCGAAGTGTCGAACGAAGAGCACAGCCTGCGCCAGTACGGCAAGGCCGGCGCGATCCGCTGGAAGGGCATCCGCCCGACCGTTCGCGGCGTCGCGATGAACCCGGTCGACCACCCGCACGGCGGCGGCGAAGGCCGCACCGGCGAGGGCCAGGTGCCCGTGTCGCCCTGGAACACCATGACCAAGGGCTACCGCACTCGCAACAACAAGCGCACGCAGACGTTCATCGTCTCGCGTCGCAAGAAGTAAGGGGAACGGCTCATGACTCGTTCACTCAAGAAGGGCCCGTTCGTCGATCATCACCTTCAGGCGAAGGTCGAGAAGGCGGCGGCCACGAAGGACAAGAAGCCGATCAAGACCTGGTCGCGCCGCTCGACGATCCTGCCCGATTTCATCGGCGTCACGATCGCCGTGCACAACGGCAAGCAGCACGTGCCGGTGTACGTCACTGACCAGATGGTCGGCCACAAGCTCGGTGAATTTGCGCTGACGCGCACGTTCAAGGGGCACCCGGCCGACAAGAAGGCCAACAAGAAGTAAGGATGACGACGATGGAAACCCGTTCAATCGTCCGCGGTGTCCGCCTGTCTGCCGACAAGGGTCGGCTGGTGGCCGACATGGTTCGCGGCAAGAAGGTGGACCAGGCGCTCAACATCCTGACGTTCACCCCCAAGAAGGCTGCCGGCATCATCAAGAAGTGCCTCGAGTCCGCGATCGCGAATGCCGAGCACAACGACGGCGCCGACATCGACGAGCTGAAGGTCAAGACGATCTTCGTCGAGCAGGGTGCCACGCTGAAGCGTTTCTCCGCGCGCGCCAAGGGCCGCGGCAACCGCATCAGCAAGCCGACCGCGCACATCTACATCACCGTCGGCAACTGAGGCGCAAGGAAGATCATGGGACAAAAGATTCATCCGACCGGCTTCCGCCTGCCCGTCACGCGCAACTGGGCTTCGCGTTGGTACGCGAACAACCAGAACTTCGCGACGATGCTGGCCGAAGACCTGAAGGTGCGTGAGTACCTGAAGGCCAAGCTCAAGAGCGCCGCGGTCTCGCGCATCCTGATCGAGCGCCCCGCCAAGAACGCCCGCATCACGATCTTCTCGGCACGTCCGGGCGTCGTGATCGGCAAGAAGGGCGAGGACATCGAGAACCTGAAGGCCGAACTGACCCGCCGCCTCGGCGTGCCGGTGGCTGTGAACATCGAAGAAGTGCGCAAGCCTGAAGTCGATGCACAGCTGATCGCCGACTCGATCACCCAGCAGCTCGAGAAGCGCATCATGTTCCGCCGTGCGATGAAGCGCGCGATGCAGAACGCGATGCGCCTGGGCGCACAGGGCATCAAGCTGATGTCGTCGGGCCGCCTGAACGGCATCGAGATCGCGCGCTGCGAGTGGTACCGCGAAGG
>DATEFR010000432.1:0-12814 GCA_035280545.1 Burkholderiaceae bacterium
GTGCGCGACGGGACGCACGGCGTGTCGACGATCTCGCCGCGCAGGCGGGTTGCCGCCGCCTGCACATCGGCGAGCGTGAGCGAAGAGGAGGCGATCGTGGCGATCGTGGGCGGATTCGGAGCCATGCGGCATTGTCGCCCGGCGCCGCAGCCAATCCGCAGCGCGACGCGGGGTTGAGCAACCTGTCACCTCGCGCGCCCGGAGCCTTCGCTAGTCTGCAGCAGCGCGCCGGCGACGCATGCCACGGCGCACGCGTCACCTCCGTTCACACCCACTTACGCAGGAGTCCCCCCGATGCACTTCAACCTTCGTCGGCCGCTGGTTTTGTCGTCGCTGCTTGCCGTTCCTGCCCTTGCGCTCGCCCAGGCCCAGGCCACCGTGAAGCCCGATGGCGAGTTCCGCTACGCGCTCGGCGCCGGGGCAAGTGTCCAGTCGGGCAATACCGACGCGTCCGCGGTCAACATCAGCGGCGACGGCGTGCGGGCGACCGCGGACAGCAAGTGGCAGCTCGGCGGCAAGGCGCTGCGCGCGAACACGAACGGCGCGCGCTCGGCCGAGAACATCACGCTGGGCACGCAGTACGACCGCGACCTGACGCCGCAGTGGTTCGCGCTCGGCAAGGCCGACGCACTGCACGACAAGCTCGCGAACATCGCATCGCGTGTGTCCATCTTCGGCGGCCTCGGACGGCACGTGCTCAAAAGCGACTCGCTGACCTGGGACGTCTCCGCCGGCCTGGGCTACACGCACGACCGGTACATAGACGCCACGGTCGTCGCCGACGAGACGCGCACGACCTACGGCCGCGCCGAGCTGCTGCTCGCCGAAGAGTCGACGCACAAGTGGACGTCGACGACCTCGTTCCACCAGAAGCTGTCGCTCTACCCGGCACTGGCCAGCCACGGCGGCTACCGCGGCGTGTTCGATGCCGGACTGTCGGTGGCGATGAACTCGCGGCTGAGCCTGACCGCCGGCCTGACCTACCGCTACGACAGCGACCCCGGCGAGGGGCTGGAGCGCGCCGACACCTTGTTCGTGACCGGCATCGCGCTGAAGATGGACTGACCGCGCACGACGGCGCGGTCGGCCCCGGCGAGCGTCAACCGACCCGGCAGACCTTCAGCATGTTGGTCCCGCCGGGATAACCCATGGGCTCGCCGCAGGTGATGGCGTAGGTGTCGCCCGGCTTCAGCACGCCCAGCCCGACGAGCTGTGCCTCGGCGTTCGCGAGCGCCTGGTCGCGGTCGGTGAAGCTCGGCATCAAGAGCGGCGTCACGTTGCGGTACAGCGCCATGCGGCGCTGGCTGCGGATCTGCGAGGTCAGGCCGAAGATCGGCACGTGGATCTTCTGGCGGCTCATCCACAGCGCGGTCGAGCCCGACTCGGTCAGCGCGAGGATCGCCTTGCAGCCCAGGTGATGCGCGGTGAACAGCGCGCCCATCGCGATCGACTGGTCGATGCGCCCGAACTTCTTGTTCGCGAAGCTCGCGTCCAGCGAGATCTCCTCGGCCTGCTCGGCCTCGACGCAGATCGAGGCCATGATGCGCACCGTGTCCACCGGGTACTTGCCGGCGGCCGTCTCGGCGCTGAGCATCACCGCATCGGTGCCGTCGAGCACCGCGTTCGCGACGTCGCTGACCTCGGCGCGCGTGGGCACCGGGTTGCTGATCATCGACTCCATCATCTGGGTCGCGGTGATCACCGTCTTGTCCATCTCGCGCGCCATCCGGATCATGCGCTTCTGCAGCGCCGGCACGGCCGCGTTGCCGACCTCGATCGCGAGGTCGCCGCGCGCGACCATGATGCTGTCGGACGCCTTCAGGATCTGCTCGAGCGCGGGAATCGCCTCGGTGCGCTCGATCTTCGCGATCAGCTGCGGCTTGTGGCGCCACGGCTCGCCGGCCACGTTGGCGAGTTGGCGCGCCATCTCCATGTCGGTCGCGCTCTTCGGGAAGCTGATCGCGAGGTACTCGCACTGGAAGCTCATCGCGGTCTTGATGTCTTCCATGTCCTTCGCGGTCAGCGCCGGCGCCGTCAGGCCACCGCCGGCCTTGTTGATGCCCTTGTTGTTCGAGAGCACGCCGCCGGCCACCACGGTCGTGTGCACCTCGTCGCCGCGCACCGCGTCGACCACCAGCGTCAGCAGTCCGTCGTTGAGCAGCAGCGTGTCGCCCGGCTTCACGTCGCGCGGCAGCTCCTTGTAGTCCAGGCCGACGCGTTCGTTCGTGCCCAGGCCGTCGAAGGACGCGTCGAGGATGAACGGCTGGCCGACCTCCAGCGTCGTGCGGTCGCCCTCGAACTTGCCGACGCGGATCTTCGGCCCCTGCAGGTCGGCCATGATCGCGACCTCCTTGCCGACTTTCTGCGCCACCTCGCGCACCATCGCCGCGCGGTCGATGTGGTCCTGCGCCTTGCCGTGCGAGAAGTTCAGGCGCACGACATCGACACCGGCGCGGATCATGCGCTCGAGCACTTCCGGCGTGTTCGAGGCAGGGCCGAGGGTCGCGACGATCTTGGTCGCACGGGGCATGGTGGTCTCCATCGAGTAGCTTCTTGTTGCGTGATTATCGAAGGGTGGCGCCGCCGTACGGCGCGGAGCCGGTGGAATGAGTCTTATGCCGTGCGCCGGTTCAGCTTTGCGCTTGAGCGCGCCGCTGCAGGATCTCGAACGCCGGCAGCGTCTTGCCCTCCAGCACTTCGAGGAACGCGCCGCCGCCGGTCGAGATGTAGCCCACGTCTTTTTCGATGCCGTACTTCGCGATCGCGGCCAGCGTGTCGCCGCCGCCGGCAATGCTGAATGCACGGGACTTCGCGACCGCGCGCGCAATCGCCTCGGTGCCCTTCGCGAACGCATCGAACTCGAACACGCCGACCGGCCCGTTCCAGACGATGGTGCCGGCCGCTTCGAGCTGTGCCGCGAGCCTGACCGCGGTCTGCGGGCCGATGTCGAGGATCAGGTCGTCGGCCGCGACGTCGGCCGCGGCCTTCACGGTCGCCACCGCATCGGCCTTGAACTCCTTCGCGACGACCACGTCGGTCGGGATCGGCACGTCGGCGCCGCGCGCGCGCATCGCCGCGATCACCGCCTTCGCATCGGCCAGCAGCGCCGGCTCGGCCAGGCTCTTGCCGATCGGCAACCCGGCCGCGAGCATGAAGGTGTTCGCGATACCGCCGCCGACCACCAGCTGATCGACGTTCCTCGCCAGGCTCTGCAGGATCGACAGCTTGGTCGAGACCTTGCTGCCGGCGACGATCGCGACCAGCGGCCGCTTCGGGTTCGCGAGCGCGCGGCTGATCGCGTCGATCTCGGCGGCCAGCAGCGGGCCGGCGCAGGCGATGGGCGCGAACTGCGCGATGCCGTAGGTCGACGCCTCGGCGCGATGCGCGGTGCCGAACGCATCGTGCACGAAGATGTCGCACAGCGCGGCCAGCTTCCTGGCGAGCGCCTCGTCGTTCTTCTTCTCGCCCTTGTTCAGCCGGCAGTTCTCGAGCAGCACGAGCTGGCCCGGCGCGACCTGCACGCCGTCGACCCAGTTCGCGAGCAGCGGCACGTTGCGCCCGAGCAGCTCGCCCAGGCGCTCGGCAACCGGCGCGAGCGAATCCTCGGGCTTGAACTCGCCCTCGGTCGGGCGCCCCAGGTGCGAGGTCACCATCACCGCGGCGCCGGCCTGCAGCGCCATCTGGATGCACGGCACCGAGGCGCGGATGCGGGTGTCCTCGGTGATGCGGCCGCCTCCTTCGGAACTATGGTCTTGCGGCACGTTCAGGTCGGCACGGATGAACACGCGCTGGCCGGCAACCTTGCCTTGCGCGATCAGGTCGGAGAAGCGGAGGACGTTCATGGTGAGCAGCGGTTCGAAGGAAGATGGAAGGACGAAAAGAGACGCTACCAGCCGAGCCCGACCCGCAGCGCGACCATCACCGCGGTCCCGGTGACGATGGTGCCTAGGATGCCACGGCGCCAGAAGAAGTACGCTGTCGCCGCGACGACGGCGTACAGCCGGCCATCGCGCAGCGTCGTGACGAGGTGGCCTTGCGTCATCAGCACTTCGGGCACGATCACCGCGGCCAGCGCGGCCAGCGGCGCATAGCGCAAGCCTTGCTGCAGCCAGCCGGGCAACGGCAGCTCGCGCTGCGCGTACAGGAAGAAGCCGCGCGTGCCGATCGTGATGACCGCCAGCCCGACGATCGCGATCACCGCCTCCCACGTGCTCACGTCGCGTCCTCCAGACACGGCTTGGCCGCGCGCGGCGTCACGTGGTCGATCAGCAACCCCGTGACGATCGCCGCCGCGATCGCGACGACGATGTTGAGCTTCAACGGCAGCGCAGCGGTCGCCATCGCGGCGCCGCCGGCGACCGCGGCCGCGATCCAGCTCGCGCGGTCGCTCAGCAGCGAATACAAAAGCCCGAGCAGCGCGAGGATGCCGGCGAAGCCGAAGCCCCACTCGGTCGGGATCGAATCGCCGAGCGCGAGGCCGACCAGCGTGGGCACCTGCCACGACGTCCAGTTGACCGCGACGCCGCCCCAGAAATACGGCATCTGCTCGGGCGCGGGCCGCGGCTCGGGGAAGCGCTTCATGAACACGACATAGTTCAGGTCGGCCGTGAAGTAGCCCAGCACCATGCGCTGCCAGCGCTTGAAGTGCGCGAAGTACGGCCGCCAGGTCGCGCTGAAGATCACGAAGCGCAGGTTCACGCACAGCGCGATCGCCCAGACCATCCAGATCGGCGCACCGGCCACGATCAGCGGCAGCGCCGCGAGCTGCGCGCTGCCGGCGAACACCAGCAGCGACATCAGCACCGCCAGCGGCAGCGCGAGCCCGCTCTTGGCCATCGCAACGCCGGTGACCAGGCCCCACGCGGCAATGCCCAGCGACACGCCGACCATGTCGCGCGCGCCGTGGCCGAATTCGGGATGGCGCCAGATCGGCTGCGGCGCGAGGAGACTGCGGCTCATGGGACGCGATTGTCCTATGAGCCGCGGCCGTTGCCGGGCCGCGAAGTCGGTAACCGCGCCGTAATCAGTGCGGTGCCGCGCGTCGACTGGCGCGGCGTGCCGTCACTTGCGGCGGACCGTCCCCATGCCGGCGATCGAGGTCTTCGGCACCGCGTCGCCGGTGTAGGCCACGCTGCCGGTGCCGGCGATCGAGACCGACAGCGTCTTGCGTGCATTCACGCTGGCGTCGCCGCTGCCGGAGATGCCGACGCTGACGTCGTCGGCTTCGAGCCCGATGGTGTCCACATCCCCGCTGCCGGCGATGGCCACCGCGAGCTTGGCGGCGCGGCCATCGAGGCGGATGTCACCGCTGCCCGAGACCTTGATGCCCACATCGTCGACCGCGAGCTTGTTCAGCCGCACATCGCCGGCGCCGCTGATCGCCACCTTCAGGTTGGGGCCCTTCAACTGGTCGCCGCTCACATCGCCCGAGCCGCTGATCGCGATGCCGCTCAGCTTGATCAGGTCGACGGTCACGACCGGCATGGTCCGGGTCCGGTAGTTCGTGCCGCTCTTGCTGCGGATCTCGAGCGTGGGCACGCCGCCCGAGTCGACGACCTGGGTCTCGATCAGCGGCAGCACGTTGTCGTCGGCGCGCACCTCGGCGCCTTCGCGGCTGCCCTGGCGCAGCACGACCTTGACCGAGGTCTTCAGCGCAATCGCCTGGAAGCCGCTGACCGCGCGAGCCTCGCTCTGGATATTGCCCGAGCCGGTGACGCTCGCGGCTTGCGCGGCGCCGGCCAGCGTCAGCGTCAACACGGCGGTCATGCGAAGCACAAAGGAGAACGGGGAAGCGAAGGCGGTCGTCATCGTCGGCATCCTGTGGTGATGATCCAGGCGCGACTGTGCCAGCCGGGCACGCGCCGGTCACGCGCGGCGCGACGAACTGCGCCGCGGGGCGACGAACTGACGGATCAGGACTCGCGCGCCTTGGTCTCGCGCGACGGCGGCGCGCTGAGCTGCGGGGCGACCGCCTCGATCTTGTTCTCGCGCATGTAGTCGTTCATGTCGCGCCAGCCGGCGAAGATTGCCGCGCGATCGGCCCTCTTGTTCAACGCGTAACAGTCCTCGATCGCGCGGCCGGCATGGCGGCAGGCGCCGCCGATGGCCCGGCCGTCGGCCTCGCGCGCGGCGGCCACCTTCTCGGGTGTCTCGATGCCCAGCATGTCGCAGCCCGCGAGCAGCGTGGCGGCAAGGCTGACGGCGACGAGTACGAAGCGGCGGGACATGGCGAAGCCTGGGGCGAACCGGGGTCGAAAGCGGACGTTCCCCGTTTATCGGCCGGAGCCGGCGCGAACTTGAGTCTGGGCTCCCGCCGGGGTCTTGCAACCGAGTATTTCAAGGCCGGCGGGACCACTCGATGCGCACCTGGGCCGTCGTCGACGGGAGCCGGATCGCATCCGCCGGGCCCGCAACCGCGGCGCCGTCGATCGTGACCTTCGCGTCGGCGGGCCACGGTCCACGCAGCCAAAGTCCGCCGGGCGGCATCTCGCGCAGACCGCGCACGTCGAACTCGGCGCGATTCTCCGAAGCGCGCGCGCGCCACGCCAAGGTCCCGTACGGCGTTTGCAGCCCGTCGATCGCGACGCCGTCGCCTTCGCGCAGCCACGCCATCGGCACGCCGGCGGCCAGCACCAGCGAGCGCTCGCCTTCGTGCTCGTACGCGAACAGGTCCAGCACCGCGCGGATGTGATCGGAGGCGACCCAGCCGTGCGGCATGTCGCCGAGGAAGCGCGGCTCGCGCACGTTGCGCAGCACGACCTCGGCCCACTGGCGCCAGCCGGCCGGGCGGCGGTCGCGATAGAAGTAGCGCAGCGCCTCGAGCGCGCGCTCGCGCTGGTCGAGCCGCACGAGGCTGCCGACCACGCGCCACTCGTAGGGCGTGTAGGCGCCGTCGCCGTGGCGGATGCCGGCCGCATCGTCGGCGCGGCGCTGCTCGAAGTCGCGCCAGTAGCGCTCGAAGGTGTTGCGCACCAGCGCGTCGGGCAAGGTGCCGAGCAGGCCGCCGGGCGAGAGCGCGATCGTGCTCGAGGTCGGGTCGAAGTCGCCACGGTCGGCTGCGCCGGCGAGCACGTCGAGCTTGTAGCGCTGCGCGGTCGTGTTGATCGACGCGAGCAGGTCGCGCCGGAACTCGTCGCGCTGCACGGCGATGCGCCTGGCCTCGTCGTTCAGCCCCAGGCCTTGTGCGAGCTCGACGGCGCTGCGGTAGCCGATCCAGGCCCAGTGATCGTCCCAGTACGAATATGCGGCCTTGTCGGAGTAACCCTCGTGGCTGATCGACGGCGGCATCATGCCGAAGTAGCCGCCGCGCTCGGCACTGCGGTTCGCGATGCCGCGCTCGCTCTGGCGCAACTGCTCCATGTAGTCGAGCGCGGCCCGCACGTGCGGCCACATCGCGCGCGCGAGCGCCGCATCGTGCGTGTAGTGCCACAGCTCCGCGGCGGCGTATGCCAGCTCGCCGTGGCTGTCGTTCTCGGGCACCGGGTCGGCACCACGCAAGGTCGCGCAGCACGGCACCTTGCCGTTCGCGAACTGGAACGGCGCGTACCAGCGCAGGAAGTCGCGGGCGACGTCGTCGCGGCCCAGGCGCAGCAAGGCCGTCGACGTCATCGCGCCGTCGCGTATCCACGAGCGCGCATAGGCACGCGCCCCGGGCTGCACCGCCGGTCCGCTGCGGTTGACGAGGATGTGGCCCAGCGCGGTGCGCAGCGTGCGCGCGACTTCCTGGACCTCCTCGCCGCCGTGCAGCGTGACCCCGCCGAGACGCGCGCGCCAGGCTTGTGCAACCTGGGCTTCGCGCTGCGCCAGCGCGGCCTGCGGCGGTGCTGGCGGGGCGCCGCGCACCGGCAACGCGACGCCGATCACGCGTTCCTCGCCCGGCTTCAAGGTCAGCCGGTACGACAGCGCGGCGCTCGCATACCCAGCCGGATCGACCATGCGCTGGCGTTGCGCCGCCGGCACGCCGCGCCCTTCGCGCAACCCGGGCGGTTCACCGACCCAGGCCGTGACCTGCCCGGCCGCGAGCGGCTCGAGACTAACCGCGTCGGGCCGTGTCAACGGCAGCACCCGCAGCGCGCCGTTGACACGCAGCGCGCGACCATCCCATTCGAGCTCGCGCACCGGGCTCGCGCCGCCCGGATAGGCGAGGAACTGCGTCGGCGGGTTCGCCTGGAACGGCCGCCAGGCGAGCGCCAGCGTCACGCTGCGTGCGCGTGTGCCGACGTTGCGCACGCGGTAGCTCGCCAGTGCCTGGGCCGCGTCGGGCGTGCCCTCGCCGAAGGCCTGCACGTCCAGCGTGAAGTCGCCGGCACGCCAGTGCACACGCGGCATCGGCAGCTCGCCATCGATGAGCGCCTGCTCGATCTGCGCGTCGCGCCAGCCGAGGACCTGGCCCGCGCCGTCCGGCGCGTTGGCCTGCGGGTCATGCGCGATCAGCAGCGGCTCGAGCGCGCCGACGCCGGGCACCGGCTCGAGCACGCCGTCTTCCGACAGCAGCGAGGCGATGCGGGCGCCTTCGACGCCGAGCACGGTCCAGTACGACTGCTCGCCGGCGTAGGCACGCGGATAGAGGCCGCGCGGCGCCCGGCCGCCCAGCATCGTGAAGAACGCGTTCGGGCTCAGCGCATTGCGCAGCTCGATGCCGCGCAATGCGATCGTCGCGGCGGGCGCATCGCGCCGTCGGTCGAAGCGCAGGCGCAGGTAGCGCGCTTCCGATTCGCCCAGCCAGTTCGCCTGCAGCGCGCCGCGCGCACGAGCCACATGCTGCAGGGTCTGCCACGCCACGCCGTCGTCGGATGCCTCGATCGTGTAGCGCACCGCCTCGGCACCGGGACGCCAATGCAAGAGCAGCGCGCTGAACTCGTGCGCCACGCCGTAGTCGACCGTCAACGTCGGCTCGGCATCGCGCGCAAGGGGCTCCCAGTCCGCGGCGGCGGCGCGCAACTTGATGTCGCTGTCGTAGCTCGCGATCAGCCCGTCGAACGGCGCATGCCCATCGCGCGACGAGCTCGCACGCGCGACCGGCGTCGGCGCGACCTGCGGCGGCGGGGGCAGCTCGCGCAGGCTCAGGCGATCGACGCACAGGCTGCCGCGGTTCGGCTGGCCATCGCCGGGTCCGCCGCCGGTCGCGACGACGAACTCGACCCACTCGGTGCGGCGCAACACCTTGTCCTGGGTCGGGCCCCAGGCAAAGCCGACGTGGCGCTGGCGCACGCGCTGGTGCTGCCATTGCGCCGGCGGCTGGTAGTCGGGGCGCTGCATCCACCAGACGTTGTCGCCGCTCGCATCGCTGAACTTGAGCTGCAGCGCGTTCGGCGGCATCGTGCCGCGCACGTCGAAGCCCAGGTCGAAGCGCGCCGGGAAATCTATGGGCAGCTTGCGGCGCAACGCGACATACCCGGTCACGCGGCCGAAGTCGAACTCCAGGCACAGCGCACGATCGCGGGCGCCGCCGCCCGCACCGGGCACCACGCGCAGCGAGGCCTTCACGTCGTCGGTCGCGACGACGCTCCAGGCCGACGCATCGTCGAAGTCGTCGAGCACACGCTCCGCGATTCGGGCCTGTGCCTGCGCATTCACATCACCGCCGCCGAGCATCGTCGCCACCCATGCGCACACCACGATCAGACGCCGCCACGTCGGCAGCCCGCGCAACCCCAGCACGTTCATCCCTTGACGCTGCCGGCCATCAGACCGGCCATGTAGTGGCGCTGCAGCGCCAGGAACACCACCAGCACCGGCAGGATCGTGACGACCGAGCCGGCCATCATCAGCTCGTTGTCCTGCACGTGCTCGCGCGACAGGCCGGCCAGCGCGACCGGCAGCGTGTGCAGCGCATCGTCGGTCAGCACGATCAGCGGCCACATGAAATCGTTCCAGGTGCCGAGGAACGCGAAGATCGCGAGCGTTGCGAGCACCGGCTTGAGCAGCGGCACGACGACCAGCACGAAGATGCGCCATTCGCTCGCGCCATCCATGCGCGCGGCCTCGAGCAGATCGTCGGGGATGCCGCGCGCGAACTGGCGCACCAGGAAGATCCCGAACACGCTGGCCAGCGTCGGCACCAGCGCGCCGGCATAGCTGTTGACCAGCCCCAGCGGCTTGAGCATCAGGAACAGCGGCAGCATCGCGACCTGCCCCGGGATCACCAGCGCACCGAGCAGCGTCTTGAAGATCGCTTCGCGGCCGCTGAACTGCAGCTTCGCGAACGCATAGCCGGCCATCACGTTGAAGCTGACCGAGATCAGCGTCGCGAGCACCGCGATCAGCGCGCTGTTCAGGAAGTAGCGGCCCATGCCGATGCTGCCGAACAGCGTCCGGTAGTTCTCGAGCGTCGGCGACGCCGGCAGGATGGGCGTCGGCAGGTTGCTGGCGGCACCGGGCTGCATGAACGACACCGAGACCATCCACACGAGCGGGAACAGCGCGACGAACGCGAGCCCGGCCAGCAGGCCGTTGACGATCCAGACCGCGAGGCTCCGGTTCATTTCGTTTCTCTGCTTTCGAAATCGCCCTTGTCGAAGCGCGTCAGAACCCAGGTGACCGAGAAGATCACGACGAACAACAGGAACGCGACCGCCGACGCGTTGCCGAGATTCCACCAGCGGAAGCCTTCCTCGTACATGAAGTACAGCGCGCTGAGCGTGCTGCGCAACGGCCCGCCCTGCGTCATCACGTACGGCTCGGCGAACAACTGGAAGTAGCCGGAGACGGTCATGATGCCGACCATCACCAGCGTCGGTGTCAGCATCGGCAACGTGACGTGACGCAATCGCGCGAGCGTGCCGGCCCCGTCGACCCGCGCCGCCTCGTACAGGTCGCGCGGGATCGCCTGCAGCGCGGCGAGCAGGATGATCATGTTGTAGCCGAAGTTCTTCCACGCCGCGAACAGGATGATCGCCGGCATCGACCAGCGCGGGTTGCCCAGCCAGTCGATCGTGCCGATGCCGACCGCCTCCAGCAAATGGTTGATCAGGCCGTAGCGCGTGTGCAGCAGGTAGCGCCAGATCACCGCGACCGCGACGACCGTGGTCACGACCGGCGCGAACAGCGCGGTGCGATAGAAGGAGTGGAAGCGCGCGAACTTCGAGTCGAGCAGCAGCGCCGCGCCGAGCGATAGCCCGATCGACACCGGCACGCCGACCAGCACGAAGTAGAACGTGTTGCCCAGCGCCTGCCAGAACAGCGGCGTGCGCAGCAGCCGCGCGTAGTTGTCGAGCGCAACGAAGCGCAGCGTCGACAGATCGGCGAGGGCGTACAGGTCGAAATCGGTGACGCTGAGCGCGAGCCCGGACGCGACCGGGAAGACGAAGAACACCGCGATCACGAGCAGCGCCGGGGCGGCGAAGATCCAACCGACTTGGCGGCGCTTCATGCCCTCACCCCAGCCCTCTCCCGCAAGCGGGAGAGGGAGCAGCAGCTTGTCCCCTCTCCCGCTTGCGGGAGAGGGAGCACCGGATCGTCCCCTCTCCCGCTTGCGGGAGAGGGTTAGGGTGAGGGTGACACGCGCCCATCACCCTCGCCCTTTCGCGAGCAGCCAGCGCCGCTTCTCGAGCACCGCATCGACCCACGCGTCGAGCTGCGCGGTGGCCTCGGCCGCGCCTTGCGTGTGGCGCACGACGCGTTCGGCCGTGGCCTGCATCTCCTGGAAGATGCGCTCCCACTCCGGAATCTTGGGCGCCGCGCGCACGCGCTCGAGCTGGTCGGCGAACGCACGCGACGGCGCGTCGTTCGCGAGCCCCGGGTCGGCCCAGGCACTGCGCCGCGGCGGCAGGTTGCCGGTCAGCGCGTGGAAGCGCTGCTGGGTCGCGGTCTCGCTGAGGAACTCGATCAGCTTCCAGCCCGCCTCCTTGCGCGGCGAGCTTGTGAACAGCACGAGGCTGGTGCCGCCGGCGGTCGAGACGCCGGGGCCGTCCGGACCGGGCAGCGGCGCGGTCGCCCAGTCGTTCTGGCGCTCGCGCGGCAGGCGGCGGCGGAACTCGCCGATGTTCCACGGCCCGGAGATATAGAACGTGAACAGGCCGCGCGCGAACTCGTCCCACACGTTGGAGACCTGCGTGTTGGTCATCAGCGGCGCCAGCCCGCTGTCGAACAGCTCGGCGTAGAAGCCGATCGCGCGGCGGAACGGCGTGCGCGAGAACGCGCCGCGGGTCGCGCCGTCGGCCAGCACGTCGCCCTGCTGGAAGGCGAGCGCGAGCAGCGGCTCGGGCTCGTTCAGCGGCAGCAGCGCGCCATAGTGATGGGGGCCGCCGCGGCGCACGATCGCGGCCATCGCGTCGCGCCACTCGGCCCAGCTCTGCGGCGCTCGGGCGACACCCGCGGCGCGCAGCAGGTCGCTGCGGTAGTAGAGCAGCCGCGTGTCCACGTACCACGGCAAACCGCGCAGGCGCATCGCCGCGCCGCCGCGGCTGCCCTCGTGGTCGCGACCGTGGGAGGGCATCAGGTTGGTCTCGAGGATGCCGGCGTAGTAGTCGTCGCGCTGGATGACGCGGGACGCCGCGACGCGCTCGTCCAACGGCTCCAGCGCATCGAGCGCGGCGAACTCCGGGATCCAGGTGTTGCCCAGCGTGCAGACGTCGGGCAGCGCGTCGCCGGCGTATGCGGTCAGCAGCTTCTCGTGCGCCGCGGTCCACGGCAGCTGCTGCAGCCGCACCTCGATGCCGGGGTGGCGCTGACGAAACGGCACCAGCAGCTCGGTGACGACCTCGGCCTCGCGCCCCATCGCCCAGAAGTCCAGCGGACCGTGCGGGTCGCCGCGGCGTGCGCAGCCGGGCAGCGCGACCGCCGCGGCCATCACGCCGGCGCCGCGCCGCAGCAT
>DATEFR010000433.1:0-3345 GCA_035280545.1 Burkholderiaceae bacterium
GAGCGCCGCGGCATCGACGAACAGCAGCCGCGCCTGCGCGTCGCCGAGCATCGATTCGAAACTCTCCGGCGTGACCGACGGCGCGAGCGGCGCGACTGCCGCGCCGGCCCGCAGCGCGCCCAGAAACACCGCTGCATGGCGCGGGGATGTCGTCGCGCAGATGGCGATGGCGTCGCCGGGGCCGATGCCGTCTCGCTGCAGCGTGGCGGCGATGCGATCCATCAGCGCATCGAGTGCCGCATAGCTGAGCACGTCGTCGCCCTCGACGAGTGCCGCGTGCGCAGGTCGGGTTCGCGCGTGTTCGCGCACCAGATCGCTGATGGTGCGAAACGGGGCGAGGTCGGGGTTGGTCGGCGCAGGGTTCATGGCATTCGCGCAGCAGCTACTTTGCGGCGAGGCCCAGCCGTTCGATCAAGGCCTTGTCCTTCGCATAGGTCTCGCGCGCCCACTTCCCGTAGTCGTCTGCGCTTCGGTACCAGGGGTCCTGGTTCAACTGCGCCAGCACCTCGAGGTGCTTCGGATCGTCCATCGCCTTCTTGAACGCATCGTGCAGCGACTTCGCGACGGCCGGGTCCATGCCCTTCGGGCCGACGAGCCCGTACGGCGAGGTCGAGACCACGTTGTAGCCGAGCTCCTTCGCCGTCGGCACGTTCGGCCAGCGGCGCGTGCGTTGCTCACCGAAGGTCACGAGCAGCCGCATCTGGCCGCCGTCGACGAACTTGTCCCAACCGGTTGCGTCGCTCATCGCCATCACATGGCCACCGAGCAGGGCCTGCGTCAGGTCGGCATTGCCCTTGAACGGCACGTGGTTCAGCGTGACCTTGGCGTTGCCGGCCAGCTCTTCCATCAGCAGGTGCGGCGAGGTGCCGATGCCGGTCGAGCCGTAGTCGATCCTGCCGGGATCCTTGCGCGCCGCGTCGAGGTAGTCGTTGAAGGTCTTGTACGGCGAGTCGCTGCGCACCGTGAAGCCGAAGGTGTAGCCGCTGACGCCGATGATGAACGTGAAGTCCTTCAGCGGGTCCCATGGCACCTTCTGCATGTGCGGCACGCGCAGCATGCCCATCGGGTATTGGGCGATCGTGTAGCCATCGGGCTTGGCGGTCAGCGCCATCGTTCCCGGGCCGGTCGTCCCGCCCCCGCCGGGACGGTTGTCCACCGTGATCGTCTGGCCGAGGTTCTTCGAAGCGATCTCGGCCAACGCGCGCAGGTGGCGATCGGTCGAGCCGCCGGCCGGCCACGGCACGATCAGCGTGATCGGCTTGCTGGGGAACGCCTGTGCGTGTGCGAGGGGCGGCAATGCGAGCGGCAGTACCAGGGCGGCGCTGCCGAGCAGCAGGCGGCGGCGCAAGGCCGTGCGGGGGCGGGTGGTCATCGAGGGGGTCTCCGGAAGCGTCGTCGTTGTCTTGAATCTCGCAAGCCAAGTATGCATCGCTGCCACCCACCACCCGAGCGTGGGGTCGACGCGATGAAGCGAGGGTAAAGCCCGCTTCGAAATCCCGGCGCTGACGGTATCTTCCGGCCCGAGAGCAAGGAGCCGAACATCGTCGCGACCGCCACGAGCCCCGGATTGCTGCGCGTCGAAGGCGTGACGGTGCGCTTCGGTGGCATCACGGCGCTCGACAAGGTGTCGTTCGCGGTTCCGGAGGGGCACATCGTCGGCTTGATCGGGCCGAACGGGGCCGGCAAGACGACGCTGTTCAATTGCCTGTCGCGGCTGTATTCGTTCACCGAGGGCCACATCCTGTTCGAAGGGCGGCCGCTGGTCGACACGCCGGCGCACGGCATCGCGTCGCTCGGCATCGGGCGCACGTTTCAGAACCTCGCGCTGTTCCGCACGATGAGCGTGCGCCAGAACATCCTGCTCGGCGGCCACTGCCGCACCCACAGCGGGTTCTTCGCAAGCGCGCTGCGGCTGCCGCGGGTGCGGCGCGAGGAGCGCATGCTCGATGGGCATGCCGACGAGCTGCTCGAGCTGCTCGACCTGGGCGGCGTGGCCGAGACACCCGTGATGGACCTGCCGTTCGGTACGCAAAAGCGCGTCGAGCTCGGGCGTGCGCTGGCAAGCCGGCCGAAGCTGCTGCTGCTGGACGAGCCGGCGGGCGGGCTGAACCACGAGGAGGTTGGCACGCTGATGGAACTGCTGCGCCAGGTGCGCGAGCGGCTGAAGCTGACGATGCTGCTCGTCGAGCACCACATGAATCTGGTGATGCGGGTGTCTGACCAGGTGGTCGCGCTCGATTTCGGCCGCATCATCGCCGACGGCACGCCGGCCGAGGTGCAAGGCAACGCCGACGTGATCAGGGCGTACCTCGGCACGCCCGCCGCCGCGCCGGCGCAGGCTGCGGGAGCGTCGGTCTGATGGCCGCCAAGGTGCTCGAAGTGCGCGCGCTGAAGGCCCAGTACGGGCCGACGAAGGTGCTGCACGGCATGGATTTCGGCGTCGAGGACGGCGGCATCACGACCATCCTCGGTGCCAACGGCGCCGGCAAGACGACCACGCTGCGCGCGGTCTGCGGCATGGTCAGGACGCAAGGCGAGATCACGTTCGCCGGCACGCGCATCGACGGCCGCATGACCGAAAGCATCGTGAGGCTCGGCATCGCCCATGTGCCCGACGGGCGCGGCACGTTCGTCAACCTCAGCGTCGAGGAGAACCTGCGCCTGGGCGCGCACACACGGCGCGACAAGACCGGGATCGCGGCCGACTTCGAGCGCATGTACGGCTATTTCCCGCGCCTGAAGGAGCGGCGCCGCCAGCAGGCCGGCACCTTGTCGGGCGGCGAGCAGCAGATGCTCGCGGTGTCGCGCGCGCTGATGCTGCGGCCACGCCTGCTGCTGCTCGACGAACCCTCGTTCGGCCTGGCGCCGCGCATCGTGCAGGAGCTGTTCGAGATCTTCCGCGTGATCAACCAGACCGACCGGGTCAGCATGCTGCTGGTCGAGCAGAACGCGGCGATGGCGCTGCGGCTTGCCGACCATGCCTACCTGCTCGAGACCGGGCGCGTGCTGATCTCGGGCAGCGCCGAGGAGCTCGGGCGCGACGAGGCGATCCGCCGTTCGTACCTGGGCTACTGACGCGAGCACGATGGACGTCCTGCTGCACCAGATTCTCTCGGGCCTCGCGACCGGCGGCATCTACGCGAGTGTGGCGCTCGCGCTGGTGATGATCTACCAGGCGACGCACCTGGTGAACTTCGCGCAGGGCGAGCTCGCGATGTTCGCGACCTACATCGCGTGGAGCCTGATCCAGGCCGGGCTGCCGTACTGGCTGGCCTTCTTCGCCACCGTGGCCATCGCCTTCGCGCTGGGTGCGCTGATCGAGCGGATCATCGTGCGGCCGGTGGA
>DATEFR010000434.1:0-13641 GCA_035280545.1 Burkholderiaceae bacterium
ATGGAGAACCCGTTCCGCCTGCCGGAGCCCTTGCAGCGCGAGCTCGGCGAGCGGCTCGGTCGCGTCGCGATCAACCGCTACCCGGTGGGCTGCGTGGCCGACGTGATCGCCGCGCTGTCCCGCTACATTGGGCTGCCGGCGGGCTGCGCGCTGATGCTGGGCAACGGCTCGGACGAGCTGATCTCGCTGCTCGCGATGGCCTGCGACGTGCCGGGCGCGACCATCGTCGCGCCGTTGCCGGGCTTCGTGATGTACGAGATGTCGGCGAAGCTGCAAGGGCTGAAGTTCGTCGGCGTGCCGACGACGCCCAGCTTCGAGCTCGACGAAGCGGCGATGCTCGACGCGATCGCGACCCACCGCCCCGCGATCACCTACATCGCCTACCCGAACAACCCGACCGCGAACCTGTTCGACGATCGCAGCGTGCTGCGCATCGTCGATGCGGTCGGCGCGCAGGGCGGCTTCGTCGTGTTCGACGAGGCCTATCAGCCCTTCGCGTCGCGCAGCTGGCTCACGCGCATGCCGGCGCACGAGCATGTGCTGGTGCTGCGCACGCTGAGCAAGTTCGGGCTGGCCGGCGTGCGGCTCGGCTACCTGGTGGGCGCCGCGGCGCTGATCGCCGAGATCGACAAGGTCCGCCCGCCGTACAACATCAGCGCGCTGAACTGCGAGGCGACGCTGTTCGCGCTCGAACATGCCGACGAGTTCGCGCGCCAGGCCGCGCTGCTGCGCGCCGAGCGCGAGCGGCTGCAGGCCGAGCTGCGCGCGCTGCCCGGCGTGACGCCGTTTGCCAGCGAAGCGAACATGATCCTGGCCCGCATGCCCGACGCGAAGCGTGCGTTCGACGGCATGAAGGCGCAGGGCGTGCTGGTCAAGAACGTCTCGGCGATGCACCCGCTGCTCGCCAACTGCCTGCGGCTGACGGTCGGAACGCCGGACGAGAACGTGCAGATGATCGCCGCGTTGAAGGCAAGCCTGTGAAGAGTGATATGACTGGCAGCAACGTGATGAACCCGCAACCGGCGCCGCGCCGCGCCGACGTGACGCGCAACACCGCCGAGACGCAGATCCGCGTCGCGCTCGATCTGGACGGCACCGGCGCCGCGAAGCTCTCGACCGGCATCGGCTTCTTCGACCACATGCTCGACCAGATCGCCCGCCACGGGTTGATCGACCTCGAGATCGCGGCGAAGGGCGACCTGCATATCGACGGCCACCACACGGTCGAGGACGTCGGCATCACACTGGGCCAGGCGGTCGCGAAAGCGGTCGGCGACAAGCGCGGCATCGTGCGCTACGGTCATGCCTACGTGCCGCTGGACGAGGCCTTGTCGCGCGTCGTGATCGACTTCTCCGGCCGGCCGGGGCTGCACATGCGCGTTGCGTTCAAGAGCGGCATGATAGGCGCGCTCGACACCCAGCTCGTCTACGAGTTCTTCCAGGGCTTCGCGAACCACGCCGGCGTCACGCTGCACATCGACAACCTGCACGGCGAGAATGCACATCATCAGTGCGAGACGATCTTCAAGGCGTTCGCGCGGGCCCTGCGCATGGCGCTTGCGGCCGACCCGCGCGCGGCGGGCGTGATCCCGTCGACCAAAGGCAGCCTCTGAGATGACCCGTACCGTCGCCGTCGTCGACTACGGCATGGGCAACCTGCGCTCGGTCTCGCAGGCCGTGATGCATGTGGCCCGAGGCTCCGGTGTCGCCGTGATCGTCACGTCCAGGCCCGACGAGGTCTATGGCGCCGAGCGGGTCGTGCTGCCCGGCCAGGGGGCGATGCCCGACTGCATGCGCGAGCTGCGCGAGTCCGGCCTGCTCGACGCGGTGCTCGACGCCGCCGCCCGCAAGCCGCTGATGGGCGTGTGCGTCGGCATGCAGATGCTGCTGACGCGCAGCCACGAAGGCCCGACCGATGGCCTGGGGTTGATCGGCGGCGAGGTCGTCCGCTTCGAGCTCGAAGGCCGGCTGCAGCCCGATGGCAGCCGCTACAAGGTCCCGCAGATGGGCTGGAACCAGGTGCTCCAGACCCAGCCGCATGCCCTGTGGCAGGGCGTTCCCGACGCGGCGTACTTCTATTTCGTGCACAGCTACTTTGCCCGCCCGACCGATCCGCGCCACAGCGCGGGCGAGAGCGACTACGGCGGACGCTTTACCTGCGCGCTGGCCCGCGATAATATTTTCGCTACCCAATTCCATCCCGAGAAGAGCGCCGAGCATGGCTTGGCGCTGTATCGAAACTTCCTTCACTGGAACCCCTGACACGCTGTTGTGCAATGCGTCGCGTGATGTTCGAGTGAAACCTCGGGACGAGATTCTTCCCACCACCAGCCGTTCGGCCATGCTGCTGATTCCCGCGATCGACCTCAAAGACGGTCACTGTGTGCGCCTGCAACAAGGCGACATGAAAGCCTCGACTACGTTCGGGGAAGACCCAGCCAGGATGGCGCGCCGCTGGATCGAGGCCGGCGCGCGCCGGCTGCATCTCGTGGACCTGAACGGCGCGTTCGCCGGGAAGCCGGTCAACGAGAGCGCGATCAAGGCCATCCTCGCCGAGGTCGGCGACGAGATCCCGGTGCAGCTCGGCGGCGGCATCCGCGATCTGGACACGATAGAGCGCTACCTCGACGACGGCCTGAGCTACATCATCATCGGCACCGCCGCGGTCAAGAACCCCGGGTTCCTGCGCGACGCCTGCTCGGCATTCGGCGGCCACATCATCGTCGGCCTCGACGCGAAGGAAGGCAAGGTCGCGACCGACGGCTGGAGCAAGCTGACCGGCCACGAGGTGATCGATCTCGCGCAGAAATTCCAGGACCACGGCGTCGAAGGCGTGATCTACACCGATATCGGGCGCGACGGCATGCTCTCGGGCATCAACATCGATGCGACCGTGAAGCTCGCGCAGGCGCTGACGATCCCGGTGATCGCGTCGGGCGGCCTCTCGAACATCGCCGACATCGAAAAGCTCTGCGCGGTCGAAGAGGTCGGCATCGAAGGCGTGATCTGCGGCCGTGCGATCTACAGCGGCGACCTCGATTTCGCCGCGGCGCAGGCGCGTGCCGACGAGCTGAACGGCGCCTGAGCGACGACGCCGCATGCTCGCCAAACGAATCATTCCCTGCCTGGACGTGACCGGCGGGCGCGTCGTCAAGGGCGTCAACTTCGTCGAGCTGCGCGATGCCGGCGACCCGGTCGAGATCGCCGCGCGCTACAACGAGCAGGGTGCGGACGAACTGACATTCCTCGACATCACCGCGACCAGCGATGGCCGTGACCTGATCCTGCCCATCATCGAGGCGGTGGCCTCGCAGGTGTTCATCCCGCTGACCGTCGGCGGCGGCGTGCGCACGGTCGAGGACGTGCGCCGCTTGCTGAATGCGGGCGCCGACAAGGTCAGCTTCAACTCGGCGGCGGTTGCGAACCCGCAGGTCATAGCCGATGCGTCGGCCAAATACGGGGCGCAGTGCATCGTGGTCGCGATCGACGCGAAACGCCGCGGCGATGCCGACAACCCCGGCTGGGACGTCTACACCCACGGTGGCCGCCAGAACACGGGGCTGGATGCGGTCACCTGGGCGCGTGAGATGGCCCGGCGCGGCGCCGGCGAGATCCTCCTGACCAGCATGGACCGCGACGGCACGAAAATCGGCTTCGACCTCGAGCTGACGCGTGCGGTCAGCGATGCGGTCGGCGTGCCGGTGATCGCATCGGGCGGCGTCGGCTCGCTGCAGCACCTGTCCGACGGCATCCGCGTCGGCGGTGCCGATGCGGTGCTGGCTGCGAGCATCTTCCACTACGGCGAGTTCACGGTCGGCGAAGCGAAGGCGCTGCTCGCGCGCGACGGCATTCCGGTCCGGCAATGACGGCGGCGACGCGGCGCCACGAGGTCCGCATCATCGGGGGCTCCTGGAAGCGCAGCAAGCTGCCGGTTGCCGAGGCCGACGGGCTCAGGCCGACGCCCGACCGCGTGCGCGAAACCTTGTTCAACTGGCTGGGCCCGGATCTGTCGGGCTGGCGCTGCCTGGACGCGTTCGCCGGCAGCGGTGCGCTGGGCTTCGAAGCGGCCTCGCGCGGGGCCGATGCGGTGGTGCTGGTCGAGCAGGATCGTCGCCTCGCGCGTGCATTGGGCGACGTGAAGGCGCGCCTGCACGCCGAGCAGGTGCGCGTAGACAACGCCGACGCGCTGGGCTGGATGGCGCGTTGCGCGCCGGATTCGTTCGAGCTGGTGTTCCTGGATCCGCCGTTCGGCATGCCGTTGGCCGAGCCGGCCCTGAACGCCGCGGCGCGCATCGTCGTGCCCGACGGCTACATCTACCTCGAAACGCCCCAGCCGCTCGCGGCCGCCGCGGCGAGCGCCCGCGGCCTGGCGATTCATCGCCAATCGCGCGCCGGCTCGGTGCATTTCCACCTACTTCAGCGTCGGGTCGCCGCCGACTGATGGCCCGACTTGCTCGGGCTACACTGCCCCCGACTCATCGAGGGAGAGCGCCTTGACCACCGCGACTCGTCTGACCGCCGTCTACCCCGGCACCTTCGATCCGATGACGCTCGGACACGAAGACCTGATGCGCCGCGCGAGCCGGCTCTTCGAGCGCCTGATCGTCGCCGTGGCGGCGGGGCACCACAAGCGCACGATGTTCACGATCGCCGAACGGCTGGAAATCGCGACCGAGCTGTCGTCCAAGTACGCCAACGTCGAGGTCCTGGCCTTTCGCGGATTGCTGCGCGACTTCGTCGTCAGCCACGGCGGCAAGGTCGTCGTGCGCGGGCTGCGCGCGGTCAGCGACTTCGAATACGAGTTCCAGATGGCCGGGATGAATCGACAACTGATGCCGGAAGTCGAGACGGTGTTCCTGACGCCCAGCGACCAGTATCAGTTCGTCTCCGGTACGTTCGTGCGCGAGATTGCCACTCTGGGTGGTGATGTCTCCAAGTTCGTGTCACCCTTCGTGCTGGACCGCCTGCGTCAGCGGGTGAAGTCCGACCCGTGAGACCTGCGACGCCGCCATGGCCCTTCTGATCACCGACGAGTGCATCAACTGCGATGTCTGCGAGCCCGAGTGCCCGAACCAGGCGATCTCGATGGGCCCGGAGATCTACCGCATCGATCCGAACCGCTGCACCGAATGCGTCGGCCACTTCGACGAGCCGCAGTGCGTGCAAGTCTGCCCGGTGAGCTGCATCCCGGTCGACCCGGCGCATATCGAATCGCGCGATTCGCTGTGGGCCAAGTATCAGCGGCTGCAGCAGGCGGCGGCCGAGCCCGCCAAACCTGCGCACTCGAGCTGATTCAGCGCGCTACTTGCGGCTGCGCTTCTTCAGCGATTCCGGATCGACGGCGACGAAGTCGTCTGCCGCGGTTGGGTTGCCCGCCTTGCGCTTTTTCTTCTTCTGATGCGGGCCGCGCTCGGCTGACGACGCCGCGGCCGCCGCGGTTGCGGACGCGCGCGAGTCGAACCCGGTCGCCTGGGCCGGCTTGTGCGCCGCCTCCTGGGCGAGCCGCTCGCGCTCCATCTGCCGCGCCTGCTGGCGCTCGAGCGCCGCGACACGTTGCGCCTCGGCGCGTTGCGCGGCGCTGCGCGGATCGGTTGCCGCGACGACGCGACCTTCAGCGCACGGCGTGTGCGTGTAGGTGCTGCCGCAGCGATAGACCGTCTGCGCGTGCGCATGCGGCGTTGCGAATCCGCTGAAGAGCGCGATCAGCAGCGCGGGCAGGGCAGTCCGGCGGAGCCGCTGCATCGTCGTCGTCGTCATGTCGACCCCTTCGGCGGTTCCGGCTTGGGCCGCGGCGGGCGCGCGTGGATCTTCATCATCGCGTGCTCCATGTTGCCGGCCAGCAGCAGATCGAGCGCGCGTATCGACTGCTCGATGCTCTTCTCGATCGCCTCGCGCTGCTCGGCCGGCGGCTTGCGCAGCACATAGTCGACGACCTCGGCCTTGACGCCCGGGTGGCCTATGCCCAGCCGCAGCCGCCAGAAATCGGCACTGCCGAGTTGAGCGTGGATGTCCTTCAGCCCGTTATGGCCGGCGGCGCTGCCCCCGAGCTTGATCTTGACCTGGCCCGGCAGCAGATCGAGCTCGTCGTGCGCGACCAGGATCTCGCTGGGCGCAATCTTGAAGAAACGCGCGAGTGCCGCGACCGACTTGCCCGACAGATTCATGAAGGTCATCGGCTCGAGCAGCCAGATCGGTCCGTCGCCGCGATTCACGCGGGCTGCGAGCCCGAAATAGCTGCGATCGGGCGACAGCGTCGCGCCGAGCTTGCGCGCGACCTCGTCGACGAACCAGAAGCCGGCGTTGTGCCGGGTGGCTTCGTATTCCGGGCCTGGGTTGCCCAGGCCGACCAACAGTCGAATCGTCATGCGGCGAATTATCGAGGCGTCGGTCGCCGACCCAAACCCGCGAATGGCGGAACGGAGGAGGAATCGCCCTATCGAGCGCCCCCAAGACCTGCCGCTTCGCGTCAGGCCCCCCGAGGGGGACGAGGAAACTTGGGCGGCGGCGGCCCGGCGCGACGCCTTGTCGCACCGCGACCGCGGCGCCGTGCCCGTACGATCTCGAGTCTCCATCAGCTCATCGCTTGTCTTGGCCGAGGTACGCGCCATCCATCTGCAGCCGTTCCTGCAGGGCCGCGACGGGCAGCGCGCGCGGCTGCAACTGCGCTTTGAGCGCAAGAGCGGCAGCCGTGCCGGCGGCCTGTCCCATCACGAAGCAACCGCCCGAGACACGCGCCGCCGACTGTCCGATGTGCGTCATCGAGGCGCAGCGCCCCGCCACCATCAGGTTGTCCAGACCTCGAGGGAGCAGCATCCGGAACGGCAGGTGGTTGAACCCTCGGCAGTTCGGAATGTCCTGCCACTGGAACACCACATCGCCGGCAACGTGTTCCTCTACCATCCAGCCGTTCACACCGATGCTGTCGCCGAAGCTGGCGCACTGCAGTACGTCCTCGCCGGTCAACTGGTAGTCGCCAAGAATCCGGCGCGTCTCACGCACACCCACTTGCGGCGCAATCTCCAGCAGGTAGGCGTTCTGGAAGCCAGGCGCCGACTCGCGCAGGAAGCTGAAGAAGTCGATGATCTGCTTGCGGCCCATGACTTCGGCTGCGCTCAGCTGACGTGCGTCCGTTCCGTCGATCGGACTTCCATCGTCATTGGCGAGCTGGGTGACGTTGGCGCGCCACTCCGTCTTGTTGCGCTGTGGCCGGATGATCGGCGTCTTGCGGGGAAACTTGCGGCCCCTGCGCTCTGCCTCTTTCATCAAGGCGCCGAAGTGGTTCCAGGCGTCGCCCGCTTGCACCGCGTCCACGCCGTTGACGCGGAACATGGTGGAGGGATACATCATGTCGTGCAGGCCTGCGGCGTCCTTGCCCTTCTCGTACAACGCACCGGCCTGCGCGGCGAGGTCGCCGTCGCCGGAACAGTCGATGAAGACCCGGCCAACCACGGCCTGCCGGCCGGACTTCGTCTCGATGAGAACCGCACTCACCCGACTCGGTGTTTCCTTGATCACGCCGACGGCCCGGGCGTGAAACAGCAGGCTTGCGCCGGCGGACAGTACCGTCTCATCGGCCGCCACTTTGAAAGCCGCGTTGTCGTAGGCCTGTGCTGCGATCCTTCCTCCGAAAAGCACATGCGGCTCGTTGAGGCCGCCAAGCCGGCGCATCCGGTCGAGCAGCTCGTCGGCCACGCCGTGAACCACCTGCTCGATGCGTCCGTAGACGTTGGCATGCAGGCCGCAGAAGTTGGTCACCCCGGCTGCGGTTCCCATGCCCCCGAGGAATCCGTAGTCTTCGACGAGCAAGGTACTGGCGCCAGTCCGTGCCGCGGCACTTGCGGCTGCAATGCCCGCAGGGCCACCCCCGAGCACAACGACATCGAATTCGCCGAATACCGGCACTTGCCGACTCGGTTCGGTCACGGATCGAATGGGCTGGGTGCTGGTGTTCACGATGTTTTGGACCTTGGCAATGCAGTGGGCGACGCGCGTTAGTCCAGCGCGATTCTGTTCTTCGCGATGATGGGCTTCCAGCGCGCCACGTCCGCGGCGAGCAATGCGCGGAACTCAGCGGGCGAGTTGCCGACCGGGTCCATGTAGCGATCGCGAAGCTTTTCCTTGATGGCCGGCTCGGCAAGAATCTGCACGATCAGTTCATGGAGCTTGGACACGACGGCCGGCGGGGTCTTGGCTGGCGCGATGAACCCGACCCAGGCGTCCGCCTGAACGTCGGCAAGGCCGGCTTCGGACAGCGTGGGCAAGTCGGGGAGTGATGGCGAACGCTTGGCGGAAGCCACAGCCACCGCCCGCAGCTTTCCGTCCTTCACGAATGGCATGACAGCGGCGGCCGGCAGGAGCGCCATGTCGATGTCGCCGCTGATCAGTGCGGTGACTGCTGCGCCCGAGCCTCGATACGGCACGTGCACGAAATCGCCGCCAGCTCGCGCGGCCAAGGTTTCCATCGCGAGATGCGAGATCGACCCCGCACCGATCGAGCCGAAGGTCGCCTGCGTCTTGCCGCTCTTGAGCAACGCGATCAAGTCCTTCGACGTGCCCGGATTGCGCTTTGATCCGAAGACAAGAACCGAGGGTTGAGAAACGGCCACGGTGATCAGGTCGAGGTCACGCGCAGCGTCATAGGGCATCTTCTTGAACAGCAGCGGATTCACGGCCAGTGGCCCTGCAATGCTGACACCTATGGTTTGTCCGTTGGGTGCGGCCTTGGCGACGGCGTCGGTTCCGAGGTTGCCCGCCGCACCGCTTTTGTTGTCGATGACGACCGGCTGGGGCAAGCGGGCGGCGAGCCGCTCCGAGATGATCCGCGCGACCAGATCCGGCGTCGAACCCGCATCGAAGGGAACGACCACATGGATGGCGGCCTGGGGCCAATCCTGTGCATGGGATGCGACCGACGCGGCAGCGACCGCAGTGCCGATGAGCACTCCGGCCAATCGAATGGACTTCATACCTTGTCTCCTGGTCTGCTGGCAACCGCGACGGGCCGTTGTCTTGCCGAAAGATTAGGCAAGGAACATCATGACGTCCATACAACATCCGGCATACAGCCCAGCGGAAATCAACATAATGGACACGAAGCTCCTGGCGGTGTTTGACGAGGTCTACAAAACGCGCAGCGTCTCGCGAGCCGGCGACAACCTCGGTCTTGCGCAGACCTCTGTCAGCCTCGCGCTCGCTCGACTGCGGCGTCAGTTCGGCGATCCGTTGTTCGTGCGGACCGCCGGCGGGATGGAGCCCACTCCGCACGCCGCGGCGCTCGTTCAGCCGCTGCGCCAAGCGCTCGAACTCCTGCGCATGGCGACTCGGCAGAAGCCGGTCTTCGAGCCGTCCTCCTCCACGCGCGCGTTTCGCCTCGCGATGACGGACATCAGCCATCTCGAGTTTCTTCCATCGCTGGTCAAGCGGATCGCCGCGCAGGCACCCGGCGTTCGGATCGACGTGTTGCGAATAACGTCCGACACTCCGAAGCTGCTCGAGTCAGGCGAAGCCGATCTCGCGGTGGGCTTCATGCCGGAGCTGGAGGCAGGCTTCTATCAGCAAAAGCTCTTCGACCAGAGTTTCGCTTGTGTCGTCCGACGAGATCATCCACGCATCGATCAGCGCATGTCCGAGGCCATCTTCAAGCGTGAGAAGCACGTTGCCATCACGGCGCCGGGAACAGGGCACGAGTTGGTCGAGCAGAGCCTGGCCTCGCGTCGTCTCGTCCGAAAGGTGGCTCTGTCGCTGCCCACCCTGCCCGGCGTGGGCAATCTGTTGGCCAACACAGACCTCATCGCCACGGTGCCCGAACGAGTCGCGCAGCAACTGGTGCGCATTGCGCGCGTGAAAGCCATTGCACCGCCCTTCAAGATGCCGACCTTTTCGATCAAGCAGCACTGGCACGAGCGGTATCAGCTGGATCCGGCCAACCGATGGTTGCGCTCTACGTTGGCGGACCTGTTTCTCGATTCGTGAACCTGCCAGCGCGGCTCACGCCACGGACGCCGACCTCAGGAACAAGTCGACCAGCCGCTGGGCTGCCGGCGAGAGATAGCTCTTCGTGCGGTAGGTGACGACCAGCCGGCGCCGCATCGCAGCGCCTTACACCGGCACTTCCTTGAGCCCGGTGATCCGGCTCTGCCCTTGAAGGTGGTGCCGCGAGACGAAGCTCAGCAGCCCGGTCTGCACGATCAGCGCGGGCAACATCAAGAGGCTGGTGGACTCGACCTGCACATGCGGCCGCGGCAGGCGCTTGCGGTCGAAGGTGTGGTCCAGCCAATCGCGCGTCGGCAGGCCGGGCGGCTGCAGCGCCCAGCGATACGCCGTCAAGTCCTTCAGCGTGACGGTCTTGCGAAAGACCTCGTGGCGGTCGCTGGCTGCCACCACGATCATGTCCTCGGCCAGCACCTTGGACACGAAGCCCGCTTCGGCGGCGCTTTCGGTGCCCACCATCAGGTCGAGCTCGCCGGCATGCAGCCGCGGCTTCAGCGTGTCGATCAGCCCGACCACGGTGTGCAGCGTCACGCCCGGCGCTTCGTGAAGCAGCTGCCGCGCGACCGGCGGCAGCAGGAACTGCGCCGCCGTCGGCACGATGCCCAGCCGCACATGGCCCACCAGGCCGGCGCCGATCGCCGAGAGCTCCCGCTTCGCGTCCTCGACGTCGAAGCGCATGCGCTGCGCCCACTTCAGCAGCACCTTGCCGGCTTCGCTCAGCCGGATGCCTCGGCCGGCCTTCTCGAACAGCGCCGCACCGCAGTCGGCCTCGAGCCTGCGGATGCTGCTGGTCAGCGCAGGCTGCGATCGATGCAGGCGCGTGGAGGCGCGCCCGAGGTGCTGCAACTCGGCAATGGTCTCGAAGTAGCGCAGGTCTCGCAGGTCCATCGCAAAAGCTCCATCAATGAATCACCAGAAATTATCGATTGGACTCTGCACGGGCCGGAACCAATACTGACGCCAGACGAACGCCCGATCTCGACGAGGCGCTCCATCACGAACACGGAGACACCATGCAAGCTTCCCGTCGCCTCGTCCTGGCCTTGGGTGCCGCCGCCCTGAGCGGCAGCGCCTTCGCCCAGGCCTGGCCTGCCAAGCCGATCCGCATCGTCGTGCCGTTCCCGCCGGGGGGCGGCACCGACATCATCGCGCGCGAGACCAGCCAGCGCGTTGCCGCAGCCACCGGCTGGACCTTCGTGATCGACAACAAGCCGGGCGCCGGCGGCAACCTCGGCATGGACTCGGTCGCCAAGTCGCCGGCCGACGGCTACACGCTGGTGCTCGGGCAGACGAGCAACGTCGCGATCAACCCGACGCTGTACAGCAAGCTGCCCTACGACCCGCAGAAGGATCTCGCACCGGTGATCCTGCTGGCCAATGCGCCGCTCGTGATGGCCACCGGCGTCGGCACGCCGTACAAGACGGTCGCCGACGTCGTCAACGCAGCCAAGGCGAAGCCCGGCACGATCAACTTCGCCTCGCCGGGCAACGGCACGGTCTCGCACCTGACCAGCGAGTTGTTCCAGAAGGCCGCGGGCGTGAAGACGCAGCACGTGCCTTACAAGGGCGCCGCGCAGGCGATGACCGACGTGGTCAGCGGCACCGTCGAGCTCTACATGTCCTCGGTGCCGACGCTGCTGGGCCAGATCAAGCAGGGCAAGCTGCGGGCGATCGCCGTCACCTCCGCCAAGCGCGTCGATGACCTGCCCAACGTGCCGACGATCAACGAGTCGGGCTACAAGGGCTTCGACGCCGTCACCTGGTTCGGCCTGCTCGCGCCGGCCGGCACACCCAAGGATGTCGTCGCTCGGCTCAACGCCGAGTTCAACAAGGCCTTGAAGCTGCCCGAGCTTGCCAGGCGCCTGGGCGATGAGGGCGCCGACCCCGCCGGGGGCACGCCCGAGCAGTTCGCCGCGCTGATCAAGGACGAGATCCCGCGCTGGGGCAAGGTCGTCAAGGAATCCGGTGCCAAGGTCGACTGACCTGCGCTTCGGGGCCGCCGTCAGCGCTGGCCCATCCCACCGTTGTTCTTTCAGGAGATTCGCATGAGTCAAGCTGCCGCACTGCCCGACGTGATCAAGGACTTCGAGCGCGTCGATCGCGGCGTCGTCGAACAGGCTGCGCAGTTCGCATCGTCGGTCCTGGCCGACGTGGCAGGCCGCCGCGGTGCGCTGCATGGTCGCATCGCGCCGCTGGCGCCGTCGATGCGTATCGCGGGGCCGGCCCTCACGGTTGAACTGCGTCCCGGCGACAACCTGATGATCCATGTCGCGCTGGCCCTCGCGAAGCCGGGTGACGTGATCGTCGTGGACGGCAAGGGCGATCTCGGCAGTGCGCTGATGGGCGAGATCATGTGCCAGCAGGCCGCGGCCCTGGGCGTGGCCGGCGTGGTCATCGACGGCGCGGTGCGCGACAGCGAGGCGATCCGCGAGCTGCGCTTCCCGATGTACGCAGCGGGCCTGAACCCCAATGGCCCCACCAAGTTCGTACCGGGTCGGGTGAACCATCCGATCTCCATCGGCGGCGTCACCGTGCAACCGGGCGACCTCGTCGTCGGCGATGCCGACGGCGTCACCGTGATCGAGCGCGAGAAGGCCGCGGCCATGCTGCCGCTCGCGGCGGAGAAGGTCGCGCAGGAGAACAAGCGCATCGCCGACATCAAGAGCCGCAAGGCGCTGCGTCCGGGCTGGTTGGACGGTGCGCTGCGCGCTGCCGGCGTGCTCAAGGAGGGCGAGACGCTGTGAGCGCGAAGAGGCAGACCTTCGTCGTCACCGGCAGCGATCTGGCCGATGCGGCGCTCGCGCTGCTGCAGGACTATGACGTGGTCTATGCCGGCAGCAAGCCGACCGAGGACGACATCGTCGCGCTGTGCCGGCAGCATGACCCGGTCGCGATCATCGTGCGCTACAGCAAGGTCGGCGCCGCCGCGATGGATGCGGCGCCCAGCCTGAAGGTCATCTCCAAGCACGGCAGCGGCACCGACACGATCGACAAGCAGGCGGCCGCGGCACGCGGCATCCAAGTGGTCGCAGCGGTCGGCGCGAATGCGGCGGCCGTGGCGGAGCAGGCGCTGGCGCTGCTGCTCGCGTGCGCCAAGTCCGTGGTGGCGCTCGACGCGCGCATGCGCGCGGGCCACTGGGACAAGGCGACGCACAAGAGCGTCGAGCTCGAAGGACGCACCGTCGGGGTGATCGGCCTGGGCGCGATCGGCCTGCGCTTTGCGCGCATGGTCGATGCGATGGGCATGCGCGTGCTGGGCTTCGACCCGTACGCCGAGGATCTCCCGGCCGGCATCGAGCGCGCCGATCTCGCGACGATCTGGCGCGAGTCGGATGCGATCTCGCTGCACTGCCCGCTGACTGCCGACAACACGAAGCTGCTGAACGCGCAGACGTTCGCCTCCTGCAAGAAGGGCGTGATCGTCGTGAACACCGCGCGCGGCGGGCTGATCGACGAGGCGGCGCTGCTCGAGGCGATCCGCAGCGGGCAGGTCGGCGGCGCAGGGCTGGACAGTTTCGCCGTCGAGCCGATGACGGCGGGCCATCCCTTCCACGGCCAAGCGCGCATCACGCTCAGCCCGCACATCGGCGGCGTGACCGCCGATGCCTACGTGAAGATGGGCGTGGGCGCGGCGAAGAACGCGCTGGCCGT